>NZ_MUYZ01000035.1:0-36715 GCF_003013775.1 Micromonospora sp. MH33 | reverse complement strand
CTGACGGCGGAGCAGGCCGCGCGGTCCTGCCGGACGCTGGTGGTCGGCGGGGAGGCGCTGCCCGGCGCGGACGTCCGCGCGTGGCTGGCGCGGTCGCCGGAGTCGATGGTGGTCAACGAGTACGGGCCGACGGAGACGGTGGTCGGCTGCTGCGTGTTCGAGGTCGCCGCCGGTGATCCGGTGGCGGACGTGGTCCCGATCGGCCGCCCCATCGCGAACACCCGGCTCTACGTGCTGGACGACGCGCTCCAGCCGGTCCCGCCGGGCGTGGCGGGGGAGCTGTACATCGCCGGCGCGCAGGTGGCCCGCGGGTACGCGAACCGCCGCGGGCTGACGGCGTCGCGTTTCGTGGCGTGCCCGTTCGCGGCCGGGGAGCGGATGTACCGCACCGGCGACCTGGCCCGCTGGACGCCGGACGGTCAGCTCGTCTTCCTGGGCCGCACCGACGACCAGGTGAAGATCCGCGGCTACCGCGTCGAACCCGACGAGGTGGCCCAGGTGCTCACCGGCTGCCGGGGCGTCTCCCGCGCCGCCGTGATCGCCCGCGAGGACGTCCCCGGCGACCGGCGGCTCGTCGCGTACGTGGTGCCCGACGACCCGGAGGCCGACCGCGACCGCCTCGCCGCCGCCGTCGGAGCACACGCCGCCGCCCGGCTCCCCGACTACCTCCGGCCCGACGCCGTCGTGCTGCTCGACGCGCTGCCACTCACCTTCAACGGCAAGGTCGACCGGGCCGCCCTGCCCGCCCCCGACCACGCCACCGGCGGCGGCGCCGACCGCGGCCCGGCCAACGCCCGCGAGGCCGCCCTCTGCGGCGCCTTCGCCGAGGTGCTCGCCGTGCCCACGGTCGGCGTCGACGACGACTTCTTCTCCCTCGGCGGCCACTCACTGCTCGCCACCCGGCTGGTCAGCCGGGTCCGCGCCCTGCTCGGCGAGGAGCTGCCCATCGAGGAGCTCTTCACCACCCCCACCCCGGCCGAACTGGCCGCCTGGCTGGCCGCGAACGCCGACCGCGCCACCGACACCCGACCCGCACTGCGCCCGATGCGCCACAGGGAGGCGTCCTCGTGATTCCCATGTCGTACGCCCAGCGGCGGCTCTGGTTCCAGTGGCGGGTCGAGGGGCCGAGCGGCACGTACAACAGCCCGACCATCGTGCGGCTGGCCGGCCGGCTCGACCCGGCCGCCCTCGACGCCGCGCTGCGCGACGTCATCGGGCGGCACGAGGCGCTGCGTACCGTCTTCCCGGCGACCGGCGGCGAGCCGGCCCAGCGGGTGCTCGACCCGGACGAGCTGACCTGGGCGCTGGCCCGGGTCCGGGTGGCGCCCGCCGACGACACGCCGCCGGTGCCGCTGGTCGCCTTCGCCGAGCTGCCCTGGGACCGGCCGACACTCGAACTGCCCGCCGTCGTCCCCGCCGCCGACCTGCCCGGCGCCGAGATCACCGCCGCGGAGCTGCCCGCCGCCGTCGCCCGGGTCGCCGCGTACGCCTTCGACCTGGCCACCGAGATCCCGATCCGGGCGTGGCTGTTCACGGTCCACCCCGACGAGCACGTCCTCGTCGTGGTGGTGCACCACATCGCCACCGACGGCTGGTCCGGCGCGCCGTTCGCCCGCGATCTCGCCGCCGCGTACGCGGCCCGCGCCCGGGGGCGGGCGCCGGAGTGGACGCCGCTGCCGGTGCAGTACGCCGACTACGCCCTCTGGCAGCGGGACCTGCTCGGCGCCGGTGACGACCCGGACAGCCGGCTCTCCACCCAGCTCGCCTGGTGGCGGGAGGCGCTGGCCGGCGCCCCCGAGGAACTGCCGCTGCCCACCGACCGGCCCCGCCCGGTCGAGCCCTCGTACCGCGGCCACACCCGGGGGCTGAGCCTCCCCGCCGACGTGCACCGGCGGCTGGCCGCGCTGGCGCGGCGACGCCGGGCCACCCTGCCGATGCTCTACCAGGCCGCCATGGCCGTCACGCTGTCCCGGCTGGGCGCCGGCACCGACCTGCCGATCGGCACCCCCGTCGCCGGCCGCGCCGACGAGGCCCTGAACGACCTGGTCGGCTTCTTCGTCAACACGCTGGTGGTCCGGGCCGACCTCACCGGCGACCCGACCTTCGCCGAGGTCCTCGAC
This sequence comes from Micromonospora sp. MH33, assembly GCF_003013775.1. NCBI lineage: Bacteria > Bacillati > Actinomycetota > Actinomycetes > Micromonosporales > Micromonosporaceae > Micromonospora > Micromonospora sp. MH33. Next base: position 34,595 of record NZ_MUYZ01000035.1, on the reverse strand, counting down.
CGGGTCCGCGGCGCCGCCGTGCGCGCCCTCGCCCACTCCGACGTGCCGTTCGACCGGCTGGTCGAGGAGTTCGCCCCGGCCCGGGTGCTCGGCCGGCATCCGCTCTTCCAGGTGGTCGTCGCCCCGCTCGACGCCGGCGCCACGCTCGACCTCGACGGGGTACGCGCCGACGCGCTCACCATCGGCCGGCCGACCGCCCGGTTCGACCTGGAGGCCACGCTCGGCGAGACGTACGACGGGCGGGGCCGGGCGGCCGGCATCCGGGGCGTGGTCACGGCCGCCGCCGACCTCTTCGACCCGGCGACCGCCGCCCGGCTCACCGCCTGCCTGGGCCGGGTGCTCACCGCGATGGCCGCCGACCCGGACGCCCGGATCGGCGCCGTGGACCTGCTCGACCCGGCCGAGCGGCAGCAGGTGCTGGTCGACTGGAACGACACCCATGTCCCGACCGCGGACGTGTCGGTGCCCGAGGCGTTCGCCGCCCGGGTGGCGGCCGACCCGGACGGGGTCGCCGTGGTCTCCGGCGGGGTGTCGCTGTCGTATGCCGAGCTGGACGCCTGCGCGGAGCGGCTGGCCCATCGCCTCGTGGCGGCGGGCGTCGGTCCGGAGTCGCCGGTGGCGGTGGTGCTGGAGCGTTCCGCCGAGCTGTTGGTGGCGTTGTTGGCGGTGCTGAAGGCCGGTGGGGCTTATCTGCCGTTGGACGTGGCGTGGCCGCTCGCGCGGATGCGGACGGTGGCCGCCGACGCCGGCGCCCGGGTGGTGCTGGTCCACGAGGCGACGGCGGGGCACGAGTTCGTGACCGGCGCCGACGGGCTGACGCTGCTGCGCGTCGACCGATCGGGGACGGCGGTGGCCATCGGTGACGGGGACGCACTCGCCCTGGCCGACGCCGATGTCGGCGCCGCCAAGGTCGACCCGACCACGAGCGACGCCACCACGAGCGACGCCACCACGAGCGACGCCACCGGAACCGGGGGAGCCGACGCGGAGGCCGCCCGGGTGGTCGTTGGGCCGCTGTCGCCTTCGTCGGCGGCGTACCTCATGTACACGTCGGGTTCCACGGGCGTGCCGAAGGGCGTCGTGACGACGCACCGGGATGTTGTGCGGCTGGCGCTGGACCGGTGCTGGGGTGAGACGGCGCGGGTGCTGTTCCACGCGCCGCACGCGTTCGACGCGTCGACCTACGAGATCTGGGTGCCGCTGCTCTCCGGCGGAACCGTGGTCGTCGCGCCGGCCGGGGTGCCGGACGTGGCGGCGGTCCGGGCGCTGGTGGCCGGGCATGACCTGACCCACGTGCATGTGACGGCGGGTCTGTTGCGGGTGCTCGCCGAGCAGGACCCGACGTGCTTCGCCGGGGTCCGGGAGCTCCTCACCGGCGGTGACGTGGTTCCCGCGCAGGCCGTCCGCCGCGTCCTGGACGCCAACCCGGATCTCCGGGTCCGGCAGCTCTACGGCCCCACGGAGATCACCCTCTGCGCCACCCAGTACGAGGTCACCGACCCCGGCCAGGTCGGTGATGTGCTGCCGATCGGTCGGCCGCTGGACAACACCCGGGTGTACGTCGTGGACGACCGGCTCCAGCCGGCGCCGGTCGGTGTGCCGGGCGAGCTGTACGTGGCCGGGGCCGGTGTCGCCCGGGGCTACCTGGGCCGCGCCGCCCTGACGGCCGAGCGGTTCGTGGCCTGCCCGTACGGCGGCGCGGGGGAACGGATGTACCGCACGGGCGACCGGGTGAAGTGGGACGCCGACGGGCGGCTCGTCTTCGCCGGACGCACCGACGACCAGGTGAAGATCCGGGGCTACCGGGTCGAGCCCGGCGAGGTGGAGGCCGTGCTGGCCGCGCACCCGGCGGTGGCGCAGGCCGCCGTGCTGGTCCGCGAGGACACCCCGGGCGACAAGCGCCTGGTGGCCTACCTGGTGCCCGCCGAGGCCGGCCAGTCCCTCGCCGACACGGTGCGGGAGCACGCTGCCGAACGGCTGCCCGGATACCTGGTGCCGGCCGCCTTCGTGGAGCTGGACAGCCTGCCGCTGACCGGCAACGGCAAACTCGACCGGGCCGCCCTGCCGGTGCCGCAGGCCGTCGCCACGGGGGCGGGGCGGGCTCCGGCCGACGCCCGCGAGGAACTGCTCTGCGCGGCGTTCGCCGAGGTGCTGGGGCTGCCCGCCGTGGGCGTGGACGACGACTTCTTCGCCCTGGGCGGGCACTCGCTGCTCGCCGTCTCCCTCGTGGAACACCTGCGCCGGCACGGCGTGGCGGTCTCCGTGCGTACCCTCTTCGTCAGCCCGACGCCGGCCGCGCTCGCCGCCGTCGCCGGACCCGAGGCCGTGGCCGTGCCGCCGAACCTCATCCCGGCCGACGCCACCGAACTCACCCCGGAACTGCTGCCGCTGGTCGACCTCACCCCGGCCGAGGTCGACGCCGTGGCGGCCACCGTGCCGGGCGGCGCGGCCAACGTGGCCGACGTCTACCCGCTCACCCCGCTCCAGGAGGGCATCCTCTTCCACCATCGGATGGCCGACCAGGGCGGCACCGATGTCTACGCCATGCCGTTCGTGCTCCGCGCCGACACCCGGCAGCGCGTCGACGAGATCCTCGACGCGCTGGGTCAGGTCGTCGACCGGTACGACGTCTACCGCACCGCGATCGTCTGGGAGAACCTGCGGGAACCCGTCCAGGTGGTGTGGCGCCGCGCCGCGCTGCCGGTCACCGAGGTCATCCTGGAACCCGGCGGCGACCCCGTGGACCGGCTCCGGGCCGCCGCCGGCGGCTGGCTGGACCTGCACCGCGCGCCGCTGATCGGCGTGCACGTCGCCGCCGACCCGGCCGGCGACGGCTGGCTCGTGCTGCTGCGCATGCACCACCTCGTGCAGGACCACACCTCCCTGGAGGTGGTGCTCGACGAGATCCGCGCCCTCCTGGCCGGCCGCGCCGACCGGCTGCCCGCTCCGCTGCCGTTCCGCGAGTTCGTGGCGCATGCCCGGCGCGGCGTGCCCGAGGCGGCGCACCGGGAATTCTTCGCCGGGCTGCTCGGCGACGTCACCGAGACCACCGCCCCCTACGGCCTGCTGGACGTGCACGGGGACGGCAGCGACGCGGTGCAGGCCCAGCTCGCCGTGGCCGACGACCTCACCGAGCGGATCGGTGCCCTGGCCCGGACGCTCGGGGTCAGCCCCGCGACGCTGTTCCACCTCGCCTGGGCACGGGTGGTGGCCGCGGTGTCCGGCCGCGACGACGTCGTCTTCGGCACCATGCTGCTCGGCCGGCTGTTCGCCGGCGCCGGCGCCGACCGGGCCCCCGGCCTGTTCATGAACATGCTGCCGGTCCGCGCCCGGCTCGCCGGCCGGAGCGTCCGGGACGCGCTGGGGGAGATGCGCCGGCAGCTCGCCGACCTGCTCACCCACGAGCACGCGCCGCTGGTCCTCGCCCAGCAGGCCAGCGGACTGCCCGGCGGCAACCCGCTGTTCACGTCGATCTTCAACTACCGGCACAACCAGGTCGACGTCCGCCGCTCCGGCACCGGCATCGACGGGGTCGACGCCGTGCTGACCAAGGAACCCACCAACTATCCGCTCGACGTGTCGGTCAACCAGGGCCCGGACGGCTTCGAGGTGATCGTCGAGGCCACCGCCCCCGCAGACCCGGCCGAGGTCTGCCGGCTCCTGGTCACCTGCCTGGCCAACCTGGTCGGCGCGCTGGAACACGCCCCGGACACCCCGATCGCCGCGGTCGACCCGCTCGGCCCGGCGCAGCTCGACCGGATCCTGCGCGAGTGGAACGCCACCGGTGTGCCGGTGCCGGACGGGTTGGTGCCGGCGCTGTTCAGCGCCCAGGCCGTCCGTACGCCGGACGCGGTCGCACTGGTCGGCGGCGACGTCGAGTGGAGCTACCGGGAGGTCGAGGAGCGCGCGAACCGGCTGGCCCGGCACCTGGTCGCGGCCGGCGTCGGGCCGGAGTCGGTGGTCGCGCTGATGCTGGAACGCTCCCCGCACCTGCTGGTGGCGATCCTCGGCGTGCTCAAGGCCGGCGGCGCGTACCTGCCGATCGACCCGGACCAGCCGCGCGAACGGATCGGCCACGTGCTGTCCGACGCCCGGCCGGTGGCCGTCCTCGCCCAGCTCCGCACCGCCCCCTGGGTGCCGCTCGACGTGGCGACCGTCCTCGTCGTGGACGCCCCGCCGACCGTGGCCGCGCTGGCCGGGCTCGACCCGACCCCGCTCGCCGACGTGGACCGGTCGGCGCCGTTGCTGCCGGGTCATCCGGCGTATGTGATCTACACGTCGGGGTCGACGGGTCGGCCGAAGGGTGTGGTGGTGTCGCATGCGGGGTTCGTGAATCTGTCGGCGAGTCATGGCCGGTTCGGGGTGGGTCCCGGTGCGCGGGTGGCGCAGTTCGCGTCGGTGGGTTTCGACATGTTCTGCGAGGAGTGGTTGCTCGCTCTGTTGTCGGGTGCGGCGCTGGTGACGGTGCCGCCGGACCGGCGTTTGGGCGCGGATTTCGCGGCCTTCCTGAACGAGTACGGGGTCACTCACGCGACGCTGCCGCCGGCGGTGGTGGGGACCATTCCGGACGGTGTCCTGGACCCGTCGTTCGTGCTGGACGTGGGTGGTGACGCGTGTCCGCCGGAGTTGGTTCAGCGGTGGACGGCTGAGGGTCGGGTGATGTTCAACAGTTACGGCCCGACCGAGACGACGGTGAACGCGGCCGTGTGGCGGTGCAGTGCGGACCTGCCGGGCGGTGCGGTGCCGATCGGTGCGCCGATCGCGAACACCTGTGTCTACGTTCTGGACGACGCCTTGAACCCGGTTCCGCCCGGGGTCACCGGTGAGCTGTACGTCTCCGGGTCCGGGCTGGCGCGCGGCTATCTCGGCCGGGCCGGCCTGACCGCGGAACGGTTTGTCGCGTGTCCGTTCGAGCCCGGCGCGCGGATGTACCGCACGGGTGACCGGGTCCGGTGGACGGCCGGCGGGGAACTGGTGTTCGCGGGTCGTGCCGATGATCAGGTGAAGATCCGGGGGTTCCGGATCGAGCCGGGCGAGGTCGAGGCGGTCCTGGCCGGGCACCCCGACGTCGCCCAGGTGGCGGTGATCGCCCGCGAGGACACCCCCGGCGACATCCGGCTCGTCGGCTACGTCGTACCCGCCGAGGACGCCGACCACGACGGGCTGGCCGAGACGCTGCGCGGGCACGCCGCCGGACTGCTGCCCGCGTACATGGTGCCCGCCGCCGTGGTACTCCTCGACGCGTTCCCGCTCACCGTCAACGCCAAGCTCGACCGCAGGGCGCTGCCCGTCCCCCGGTACGCCGCAGGCGCCGGCCGGGCCCCCACCAGCGCCCGCGAGGAACTGCTCTGCGACGCGTTCGCCGAGGTCCTCGGCGTCGACCGGGTCGGCGTCGACGACGACTTCTTCGCCCTCGGCGGGCACAGCCTGCTCGTCGTCTCCCTCGTGGAACGGCTGCGGCAGCGGGGCGTCACCGTGTCCGTCCGCGCCCTGTTCACCACCCCCACCCCGGCCGGCCTGGCCGCCGCCGCCGGCTCCGAGACGGTGGCCGTGCCACCGAACCTCATCCCCGACGGCGCCACCGCGCTCACCCCGGCCATGCTCCCGCTGGTCGACCTCACCGACGCCGATGTCGCCACCGTCGTGGCCGCCGTGCCCGGCGGGGCCGCGAACGTGGCCGACGTCTACCCGCTCGCCCCGCTCCAGGAAGGGCTCTTCTTCCACCACCTGATGGCCGACCGGGACGGCACCGACGTCTACGTCACCCCGACCGTGCTGCGCTGCGACAGCCGCGAGCGGCTCGACGCCTTCCTGGCCGCCCTCCAGCGGGTGGTCGACCGCAACGACGTCTACCGCACCGCGATCGTCCACGAGGGGCTGCGCGAGGCCGTGCAGGTCGTCGTCCGCCACGCCGACCTGCCCGTCCGCGAGGTCACCGTCGACCCCGCCGACCCGGTCGAGGCGCTGCTCGCCGCGGCCGGCGGCTGGATGGAGCTGCGCCGCGCGCCGCTGGTCGACGCGTACGTGGCCGCCGAACCGGGCAGTAACGGCTGGCTGGTGCTGGTCCGCATCCACCACCTCGTGCAGGACCACACGGCGCTCGAGGTGCTGCTGCACGAACTGCACGCCTACCTGGAGGGGCGCGGCGACACGCTGCCCGCCCCGGTGCCGTTCCGCGAGTTCGTCGCCCAGGCCCGGCTCGGCGTGTCCCGCGCCGCGCACGAGCGCTGGTTCGCCGACCTGCTCGGCGACGTCACCGAGACCACCGCCCCGTACGGCCTGCTCGACGTGCACGGCGACGGCGGCGCGTACGTCCAGGGGCGGCGCACCGTCGAACCGGCGCTCGCCGCCCGGGTCCGCGACCTGGCCCGTACCCTCGGGGTCAGCCCCGCCACCCTGTTCCACCTGGTCTGGGCGCGGGTCCTCGGGGTGCTGGCCGGCCGCGACGACGTGGTCTTCGGCACCGTCCTGTTCGGCCGCATGAACGCCGGGGCCGGCGCCGACCGGGTCTCCGGCCTGTTCATCAACACCCTGCCGGTGCGGGTCGGGCTGCGTGGCACCGTCGCCGACGCCCTGACCGCGTTGCGGGACCAGCTCGCCGACCTGCTGGTGTACGAGCACGCCCCGCTCGCCGTCGCCCAGGCGGCCAGCGGCGTGCCCGGCGGCAGCCCGCTGTTCACGTCGATCTTCAACTACCGGCACAACCAGGTCAGCGCCGAGGAGGCCGGCACCGCGCTGCCCGGCATCACCGTGCTCTCCGCCCGCGACCTCACCAACTACCCGGTCACCGTCGCCGTGGACGACGACGGGACCGGCTTCGACCTGGTGGTCGAGGGGCCGATCGACGCCGACGGGGTCTGCGCGCTGCTGCGGACCGCCCTGGCCGGGATCGTCGCCGCGCTGGCCGAGCGACCCGACACCCCGCTGGACACCATCGACGTCCTCGACGCCGAGCAGCGCGCCCGGCTGCTCGCCGCGTGGAATCCAGCCCCCGTACCGGTGGCGGACCGCACCCTGCCGGACCTCTTCGACGCGCAGGCGGCGCGGGCGCCGGAGGCGGTCGCGCTCACCTTCGACGGCCGGCACCTTACCTACGCCGAGGTCGCCGACCGGGCCAACCGGCTGGCGCGGCTGCTCGTCGAGCGCGGCGTCGGACCGGAGTCCCTGGTCGGCGTGCTGATGGAACGCACCCCCGACCTGGTGGTGGCGCTGCTCGCGGTGCTCAAGGCCGGCGCCGGCTACCTGCCCGTCGACCCGGCGTACCCGGCCGAGCGGATCGGCTTCGTACTCGCCGACGCCGGCGCGGTCTGCGCGGTCACCACCACGGCCTCCGCCGGGGCCGTGCCGGCCGGCGTGCCGCCGCTGGTCCTCGACGACCCCGCGGTGCGGGAGGCGCTGGGCGGCCTGCCCGGCACGCCGGTCACCGACGCCGACCGGACCGCCCCGCTGCGCCCCGGGCACCCCGCGTACGTGATCTACACGTCCGGCTCGACCGGCACCCCGAAGGGAGTGCTCATCCCGCACCGCGACGTGGTGGCGCTGTTCGCCGCGACGGAGGGGCTGTTCGGGTTCGGGGCGGACGACGTCTGGTCCTGGTTCCATTCGTTCGCGTTCGACTTCTCGGTCTGGGAGATCTGGGGCGGCCTGCTGCACGGCGGTCGCGTCGTCGTGGTGCCGTACGCCGTCTCCCGCTCCCCGCAGGAGTTCGCCGACCTGCTGGTCCGCGAGCGGGTCACCATGCTCAGCCAGACCCCGTCCGCCTTCTACCAGCTCATGGACTCCGACATGCTGCGCGACGGGGCGGTGCGCGCGGTCGTCTTCGGCGGCGAGGCCCTGGATCCGGCCCGGCTGGCCGACTGGTGGACGCGGCACGGGGAGTCCGGACCGCGGCTGGTCAACATGTATGGCATCACCGAGACCACCGTGCACGTCACCCACCAGGCCCTCGAACCCGCCGACGTGGACGCCGGCAGCGTGATCGGCCGCGGCCTGCCCGGCCTGTCGGTGTACGTCCTCGACGAGCGCCTCCGGCCGGTGCCGGCCGGCGTGGCCGGCGAGGTCTACGTGGCCGGTGCCCAGCTCGCCCGCGGCTACGTCGGTCGGGCCGGGCTGACCGGGGAACGCTTCGTGGCCTGCCCGTTCGGCGTGCCGGGCGGCCGGATGTACCGCACCGGCGACCGGGCGAAGTGGACCACCGACGGGCGGCTGGTCTTCGCCGGCCGCGCCGACGACCAGGTCAAGGTGCGCGGCTTCCGGATCGAGCCCGGTGAGATCCAGGCCGTCCTCGCCGACCACCCGGCCGTCGGGCAGGCCGCCGTGGTGGCCCGGCAGGACACCGGCGACACCCGCCTGGTCGGCTACCTGGTGCCCGCCGAGGGCGCCGCCCCGGACGGGCTCGCCGAGGCGGTCCGCGGCTTCGCCGCCGAGCGGCTGCCCGGGTACATGGTGCCGGCCGCGCTGGTGCTGCTCGACGCGCTGCCGCTGACCGTCAACGGCAAGCTCGACCGCCGTGCCCTGCCCGCCCCCGAGTACGCCGCCACCACCACCGGACGCGCCCCGGCCACCCCCGCCGAGGAACTGCTCTGCGCCGCCTTCGCCGAGGTGCTGGGCCTGGACCGGGTCGGCGTGGACGACGACTTCTTCGCCCTCGGCGGGCACTCCCTGCTCGCCATCGCGCTGGTCGAACAGCTCCGCCGGCGCGGACTGACCGTGCCGGTGCGCGCCCTGTTCCAGACCGCCACCCCGGCCGGCCTGGCCGCGGTGGCCGAACCGCACCGGGTGCAGGTGCCGCCGAACCTCATCCCCGCCGGCGCCACCACCCTCACCCCGGAGCTGCTGCCGCTGGTCGACCTCACCGAGGCCGAGCTGGCCCGCGTGGTGGCCGCCGTGCCCGGCGGCGCCGCCAACATCGCCGACGTCTACCCCCTGGCCCCGCTCCAGGAGGGCATCTTCTTCCACCACCTGATGGGCGACGACACCGACGTCTACACCCTCCCGTACGTGCTGCACCTGGACACCCGCGACCGGCTGGACGCGTTCCTGGGCGCGCTGCGCCACCTGGTGGCCCGCAACGACATCTACCGCACCGCCGTGGTCTGGGACGGGCTGCGCGAACCGGTGCAGGTCGTGTGGCGCCACGCCGACCTGCCGGTCGAGGAGGTCACCCTCGACCCGGCCGGCGCGGACCCGGTCGAGGCGTTGCTGGCCGCCGCCGGCACCCGGATCGACCTCGGCGCCGCGCCGCTGATGCGCGCCCACGTGGCCGCCGCCCCCGGCGGCGGCTGGCTGCTGCTGCTCCGCATCCACCACCTCATCCAGGACCACACCACCTTCGACGTGGTCCTCGATGAGCTGCGCGCCTTCCTCACCGGCCGCGCCGACGAACTGCCGCCGCCACTGCCGTTCCGCGAGTTCGTCGCCCGGGCCCGGCTCGGGGTGTCCGCCGAGGAGCACGAACGGTACTTCACCGACCTGCTCGGCGACGTCACGGAGACCACCGCCCCCTACGGCCTCACCGACACCCACCACGACGGCACCACCGCCGTCCAGGTGCAGCTCACCGCCGACCGGGCGCTCACCGTCCGGGTCCGGGAGCTGGCCCGGGCGTACGCGGTGAGCCCGGCCACGATCCTCCACCTGGCCTGGGCGCGGCTGCTCGGCACCCTCGCCGGCCGCGACGACGTGGTCTTCGGCACCATCCTCTTCGGCCGGATGAACGCCGGCGCCGGCGCCGACCGCGCCCCCGGCCTGTTCATCAACACCCTGCCCGTGCGGGTCCGGCTCGCCGGGCACGGCGTCGCCGACGCGCTGGCGGCCCTCCGCGACCAGCTCGCCGACCTGCTCGTGCACGAGCACGCCCCGCTGGCCCTCGCCCAGCGCGCCAGCGGCGTCCCCGCCGCCGCCCCGCTGTTCACCTCGCTGTTCAACTACCGGCACAACCTGCCCACCGACGGTCACCCGGGCGCCGGCCTGGACGGGGTCACCGCGGTCATGCACCGCGACAACACGAACTACCCGATGGTGGTCTCCGTCGACGACGACGGCGCCGACTTTGTCCTGGTCGTCGAGGCGGTCGCCCCGGCGGACCCGACCCGGGTCGGGTCGCTGCTGCTCACCTGCCTGGACAGCCTCGCCGCCGCGCTGGAGCAGGCGCCGCAGACCCCGCTCGGCGCCGTGGAGGTGCTGGACGCCGCCGAGCTGCGCCAGGTGGTCGAGGAGTGGAACGCCACCGAGGCGCCGGTCGCCGACGAGTCGGTGCCCGCGGCGTTCGCCCGCCGGGTGGCCGCCGACCCGGATGCCGTGGCCGTGGCCGGGGTCGCCGCGCTGTCGTACCGGGAACTGGACGAGCGGGCCGACCGGCTGGCCCGCCGGCTGGTCGCCGCCGGCGTCCGCCCCGAGACGCCGGTCGCGGTGGTCATGGAACGCTCCGCCGAGCTGGTCGTGGCGCTGCTGGCCGTGCTCAAGGCCGGCGGCGTCTACCTGCCGCTGGACGTCGCCTGGCCGGCGGCCCGGATGCGGACCGTCGGCGCCGACGCGGGCGCCCGGGTGGTCCTGGTGCACGCGCCGACCGTCGGGCACGACTTCGTGACAGCCGCCGCGGCCGGGGGCGCCGTGGTCGTCGCCGCCGACAGCGACGAGGACGCCCCGGGCTCGCTGCCGGCCCCGGCGCCGCCGTCGGCCGGGGCGTACCTGATGTACACCTCCGGCTCCACCGGGGTGCCGAAGGGCGTGCTCACCACGCACCGCGACGTGGTGCGCCTGGCCGCCGACCGATGCTGGGGCGAGACCCCCCGGGTGCTGTTCCACGCCCCGCACGCCTTCGACGCCTCCTCGTACGAGATCTGGGTGCCGCTGCTCTCCGGCGGCACGGTGGTCGTCGCGCCGCCCGAGGCGGTCGACGGCCCCGCGCTGCGCGCCCTGGTCACCGCGTACGCGCTGACCCACGTGCACGTCACCGCCGGTCTGCTGCGGGTGCTCGCCGACCAGGACCCGGCCTGCTTCGCCGGAGTCCGGGAGGTGCTCACCGGCGGCGACGTGGTCCCGGCCGGCGCGGTCCGCCGGGTCCTCGACGCCAACCCGGGCGTCCGGGTCCGGCAGCTCTACGGCCCCACCGAGGTCACCCTCTGCGCCACCCAGCACGAGGTCGCCGACGCCGGCCAGGTCGGCGGCGTGCTGCCGATCGGCCGGCCGCTGGACAACACCCGCGTCTACGTCCTTGACGACGCCCTCGCCCCGGTGCCGGTCGGGGTCACCGGCGAGCTCTACGTCGCCGGCGCCGGGCTGGCCCGCGGCTACGCCGGCCGGCCCGGGCTCACCGGCGAGCGCTTCGTCGCCGACCCGTTCGGCTCCGGCGGGCGGATGTACCGCACCGGCGACCGGGTGCGGTGGGACGACGACGGCCGGCTGGTCTTCGTCGGCCGCGCCGACGACCAGGTGAAGATCCGCGGGTTCCGGGTCGAGCCCGGCGAGGTCGAGGCGGTGCTCGCCGCCCACCCGGCGGTGGCGCAGGCCGCCGTGCTGGTCCGCGAGGACACTCCGGGCGACAAGCGCCTCGTCGCCTACCTGGTGCCCGCCGAGGCCGGCGCGCCCGTCGCCGACACCGCGCGGGAGCACGCCGCCGAGCGGCTGCCCGGCTACCTCGTCCCGGCCGCGTTCGTGACCCTCGACGCGCTGCCGCTGACCATCAACGGCAAGCTCGACCGGGCCGCACTGCCCGCCCCCGACCTGGCCGGCGGCGGCCCAGGCCGGGCCCCGGCCACCGTTCACGAACAGCTGCTCTGCGAGATCTTCGCCGAGGTGCTGGGCCGGGCCGCGGTCGGCGTGGACGACGACTTCTTCGCCCTCGGCGGGCACTCGCTGCTCGCCACCCGCCTGGTCAGCCGGGTCCGCACGGTCTTCGACGTGGAGGTCACCGTCCGGACCCTCTTCGAGGCGCCCAACCCCGCCGCGCTCTCCGCCCGGCTGGCCGGCGCCGACCGGGGCCGGGCCGCGCTCACCCGAGGGGTACGCCCCGAGCGCGTCCCGCTCTCCTTCGCGCAGCGCCGGCTCTGGTTCCTGGCCCAGCTCGACCGGTCCAGCGCCACCTACCACATCCCGGTGGCGCTGCGGCTCACCGGCGAGCTGGACCGGGTCGCCCTCGACGCGGCGGTACGGGACGTCCTCGACCGGCACGAGGTGCTGCGCACCGTCTACCCGGTCGCCGACGGCGAGCCGTACCAGCGGGTGCTGCCGGTCGCCGGGGCCGGCGTGCGGCTCGACCTGGTCGAGGTCGCGGCCGACCGGGTCGCCGACGCGGTGGCCGAGGTCGCGTCGCGCCCCTTCGACCTGGCCGTACAGGCGCCGCTGCGGGCGACGCTGCTGGCCGTCGCGCCCGACGAGCACGTGCTGGTGCTGGTCGTGCACCACATCGCCGGCGACGGCTGGTCCATGGGCCCGCTCGCCCGCGACCTGTCCGCCGCGTACGCGGCCCGGCAGGCCGGCCGGGCTCCCGAGTGGACCCCGCTGCCTGTCCAGTACGCCGACTACGCGCTCTGGCAGCGCGACCTGCTCGGCGCCGAGGACGACCCGGACAGCCTCATCGCCCGGCAGGTCGCGCACTGGCGGGCGGCCCTCGCCGGGGCGCCGGAGGAACTGGCCCTGCCCACCGACCGGCCCCGCCCGGCCGAGCCGAGCCACCGGGGCCACCCGGTCGACGTGACCCTCCCCGCCGACCTGCACCGAGACCTCGTGGCGCTGGCCCGCACGTCCGGGGTGACCCTGTTCATGACCGTGCAGACCGCCCTGGCGGTGGTGCTGTCCCGGCTCGGCGCGGGCACCGACCTGCCCATCGGCGCGGCCGTCGCCGGCCGCACCGACCAGGGCCTGGACGACCTCGTCGGGTTCTTCGTGAACACCCTCGTCATGCGCACCGACCTGGCCGGTGACCCCACCGTCGCCGACGCCCTCGCCCGGGTCCGCGACACCGCCCTGGACGCCTTCGCCCACCAGGACGTGCCGTTCGAGAAGCTGGTCGAGGAGCTGGCCCCGGCCCGCTCGCTGGCCCGGCACCCGCTCTTCCAGGTGCTGCTCACCCTCCAGAACACCACCCGGGACGGCGCCGGGCCGGCCCTGGACCTGCCCGGCGTGCGCGCCACCCCCCTCGCCGCCGGCGACGTGCCGGCCAAGGTGGACCTCGACCTCAGCATGACCGAGGCGCTCGGCCCGGACGGAACGCCGGCCGGGATGGCGGGCACCCTGCTCGCCGCCGCCGACGTGTTCGACCGGTCCACCGCCGAGCGGATCGCCGAGCGGCTGGTCCGGGTGCTGCGGACCATGGCCGCCGCCCCCGACACCCGGATCTCCGCCGTCGACCTGCTCGACCCGGCCGAGCGGCGGCAGCTGCTGGTGGGCTGGAACGACACGGCGACGCCGGTGGCGGACGTGTCGGTGCCCGAGGCGTTCGCGGCCCGGGTGGCGGCCGACCCGGACGGGACCGCCGTGGTGTCGGGCGAGGCTTGTTTGTCCTACCGGGAGCTGGACGCCCGTGCCGAGCACGTGGCGCGCCGCCTGGTCGCCGCGGGTGTGGGCCCGGAGTCGCCGGTGGCGGTGGTGCTGGAGCGTTCCGCCGAGCTGCCGGTGGCGCTGCTGGCGGTGCTGAAGGCCGGCGGGGCCTACCTGCCGCTGGACACCGCCTGGCCGGTGGCGCGGATGCGGGCGGTGGCCGCCGACGCGGGCGCGCGGGTGGTGCTGGTGCACGACGCGACGGCGGGGCACGAGTTCGTGACCGGCGCCGAGGGCCTGACGCTGCTGCGCATCGACGCCTCGGGGACGGCGGCGGACGCCGGTGACGCGGCCGATCTCCCGGTCGACGGGCCGGTGGCGCCCTCGTCGGCGGCGTACCTCATGTACACCTCCGGCTCGACGGGCGTGCCGAAGGGCGTGGTCACGACCCATCGGGACGTGGTGCGCCTTGCCGTCGACCGCTGCTGGGGTGCGCCAGCGCGGGTGCTGTTCCACGCGCCGCACGCCTTCGATGCCTCCGACTACGAGATCTGGGTGCCGCTGCTGTCCGGCGGGACCGTGGTGGTGGCGCCGCCGGAGTCGATCGACGCGGCCCGCCTGCGGGCGCTCGTCGCCGGCCACGACCTGACCCACGTGCACGTCACCGCGGGCCTCCTGCGGGTGCTCGCCGACCGCGACCCGGCCTGCTTCGCCGGGCTGGGCGAGGTCCTCACCGGCGGTGACGTGGTTCCCCCGCAGGCGGTGCGCCGGGTTTTGGACGCGAACCCGGGTGTCCGGGTCCGGCAGCTCTACGGCCCCACCGAGATCACCCTTTGCGCCACCCAGCACGAGGTCACCGACCCCGGCCAGGTCGGCGGCGTGCTGCCGATCGGTCGGCCGCTGGACAACACCCGCGTGTACGTCGTGGACGACCGGCTCCAGCCGGTCCCGGTCGGTGTGCCGGGCGAGTTGTACGTGGCCGGGGCCGGTGTCGCCCGGGGCTACCTGGGCCGCGCCGCCCTGACCGCCGAGCGGTTCGTCGCCGACCCGTTCTCCGGCGGGCGGATGTACCGCACCGGCGACCAGGCCCGCTGGACCCCGGACGAAACGCTCGTCTTCGTCGGCCGGGCCGACGACCAGGTGAAGATCCGGGGCTATCGGGTCGAGCCCGGCGAGGCGGAGGCGGTGCTCGCCGCGCACCCGGCGGTCGCGCAGGCCGCCGTGCTGGTCCGCGAGGACACCCCCGGCGACAAGCGCCTCGTGGCCTACCTCGTCCCCGCCGAGCCCGGCGCGCCGGTCACCGACGCGGTCCGCAGGCACGCCGCGCAGCGACTCCCCGGCTACCTGGTCCCCGCCGCCTTCGTCGAGCTGGACAGCCTGCCGCTGACCGGCAACGGGAAACTCGACCGTGCCGCCCTGCCCGCGCCGATTGCCGCCGCCGCCGGAAGCGGGCGGGCGCCCGCCGACGCGCGGGAGGAACTGGTCTGCGCGGCGTTCGCCGAGGTGCTGGGGCTGCCCGTGGTCGGGGTGGACGACGACTTCTTCGCCCTGGGCGGGCACTCGCTGCTCGCCGTCTCCCTGGTGGAACACCTGCGCCGGCACGGGATCGCCGTGTCCGTGCGTACCCTCTTCGTCAGCCCGACCCCGGCGGGCCTCGCCGCCGCCGCGGACGGCGCGACCGTCGCCGTGCCGGACGGGCGGATCCCGGAGGACGCCGAGGCCGTCACGGCGGCCATGGTGCCGCTGGTCGACCTGGCCGACGCCGACCTGGCCGCCGTGGTGGCCCGGGTGCCCGGCGGCGCGGCCAACGTCGCCGACATCTACCCCCTGGCGCCGCTCCAGGAAGGCATCTTCTTCCACCACCTGATGGCCGACCGGGACGGCGACGACGTCTACGTGCTGCCCACCGTGCTCGGCTTCACCGACCGGGCCCACCTCGACGGCTTCCTCACCGCCCTTCAGCGGGTGGTCGACCGGCACGACGCCTACCGCACCGCCGTCGTCTGGCAGGACCTGCCCGAACCCGTCCAGGTGGTGTGGCGCCGCGCCGACCTGCCGGTCACCGAGGTCACCCTCGACCCCGGCGGCGACCCCGTCGACCAGCTCCGCGCCGCCGCCGGTGGCTGGCTGGAGCTGGACCGGGCGCCGCTGCTCACCGTGCACGTCGCCGCCGAGCCGGACGGCCCGGGCTGGCTGGCGCTGCTGCGCATGCACCACCTCGTGCAGGACCACACCGCCCGGGACGTGGTGCTCGACGAGGTCCGCGCGTTCCTCACCGGCCGCGCCGACGAGTTGCCCGCGCCCGTGCCGTTCCGGCGGTTCGTCGCCGAGGCCCGGCTCGGGATGCCCCGCGCCGAGCACGAACGGTACTTCGCCGAACTGCTCGGCGACGTCACCTGGACCACCGCCCCGTACGGCCTGGTCGACATCCACGGCGACGGCAGCGACGCGGGGCGCTCCCACACGCCGGTCGACGCCGGCCTGGCCGACCGGCTGCGCGCCACCGCCCGCACCCACGGGGTCAGCCCGGCCACCCTGTTCCACCTGGCCTGGGCCCGGGTCCTCGCCGCCGTCGCCGGCCGCGACGACGTGGTCTTCGGCACCGTCCTGCTGGGCCGGCTGACCAGCGGCGCCGACCGGGTGCCCGGCCTGTTCATGAACACCCTGCCGGTCCGGGTCCGGCTCGCCGGCGCTGGCGTCGCCGACGCGCTCACGCAGGTGCGGCACCGGCTCGCCGAACTCGTCGCCCACGAGCACGCCCCGCTCGCGGTGGCCCAGCAGGCCAGCGGCCTGCCCGCCCAGGCCCCGCTGTTCAGCTCGCTGTTCAACTACCGGCACGCCCAGCCGCCCGCCGTCGACCCCGACGACCCGCTCACCGACGTCCGGACCCTGTTCACCCAGGAGCGGAACAACTACCCGGTGACCGTCTCCGTCGACGACCACGGCACCGGCTTCACGGTCACCGTCGACGCGGTCGCGCCCGCCGACGCCGACCGGGTCGCCGCGCTGCTGCACACGGCGCTGGACCAGCTCACCGCCGCGCTCGACCGGACCCCGGGGCTGCCCGTCACGGCCGTGGAGGTCGGGCCGGTGCAGACCCCCGCGCCGGCCACCCGGGCGGTGCTCGTCCCGGCCGCCGAGGTGGCCGAGGGCGGCGGCCGGGCGCCCGCCGACGCGTACGAGGAGCTGATCTGCCAGGCGTACGCGCAGGTCCTCGGCGTCGAGCGGGTCGGCGTCGACGACGACTTCTTCACCCTCGGCGGGAACTCGCTGCTCGCCACCCGGCTGGTCAGCCGGATCCGCTCGGCGCTCGCCGCCGAGGTCTCCATCCGGGCGCTCTTCGAGTCGCTCACCCCGGCCCGGCTGGCCCGCCGGCTGTACCGCGCCGCCCCCGGCCGGCTGCCGCTGACCCCCCGGGACCGCCCCGAACGGCCGCCGCTCTCGTCCGCGCAGCGCCGGCTCTGGTTCGTCGGCCAACTGGAGGGCAGCACCGCCAGCTACAGCAACACCATGGCGCTGCGGCTCACCGGCGCCCTCGACGTGGCCGCGCTGCGGTGCGCGCTGCGCGACGTGGTCGGCCGGCACGAGGCGCTGCGCACCCTCGTCCCCACCCACGACGGCGAGCCGTACCAGCGGGTGCTCCCGGCCGACGAGGTCGACGTGGACCTGCCGGTCGCCGAGGTGACCGCGGACGGGCTCGCCGACGCCGTCGCCGAGGTCACCGGCCACGCCTTCGACCTGGCCACCGAGATCCCCGTCCGCGCCTGGCTGTTCGCCCTCGCCCCCACCGAGCACGTCCTCGTCCTGGTGATCCACCACATCGCCACCGACGGCTGGTCGATGGCCCCCTTCACCCGGGACGTCTCCGCCGCGTACGCGGCCCGCGCCGAGGGCCGGGCGCCGGAGTGGACGCCGCTGCCCGTGCAGTACGCCGACTACGCCCTCTGGCAGGCCGAGCTGCTCGGCGCCGCCGACGACCCGGAGAGCCCCCGCAGCCGGCAGCTCGCCTACTGGCGGGACGCCCTCGCCGGCATCCCGGAGGAGATCCCGCTCCCCACCGACCGGCCCCGCCCCACCGTGGCCGGCCACCGGGGCGACGAGGTGCCGGTGGAGCTCGGCGCCGCGCTGCACCGCCGGGTCGTCGAGCTGGCCGCGGCGCAACGCGTCACCGTCTTCATGGTCCTCCAGGCCGCCCTCGCCGCCCTGCTCAGCCGGCACGGCGCCGGCACCGACGTGCCGATCGGCACCGCGCTGGCCGGGCGCACCGACGAGGCCCTCGACGACCTGGTCGGCTTCTTCGTCAACATGCTGGTGCTGCGCACCGACGTCTCCGGCGACCCCAGCTTCACCGAGCTGCTGCGCCGGGTCCGCGCCACCGACCTCGCCGCGTACGCCCATCAGGACCTGCCCTTCGAGGACGTCGTGGAACGGCTGGTCCCGGAGCGGTCCCTGGCGCGGCACCCGCTGTTCCAGGTGGCCCTCGCCGTGCAGAACGCCCCGGACGCCGAACCCCGGCTGCCGGGCCTGGCCGTGACGGCCGAGCCCGCCGCGCACGGCCTGGCCCGCTACGACCTCACCCTCACCCTCGCCGAGCGGCACGACGAGCGGGGCGGCCCCGCCGGACTGGGCGGCGTGCTGGAGTTCCGCACCGACCTGTTCGACCGGTCCACCGTGGCCGGTCTCGCGGAGCGGCTGGTCCGCCTCCTCGACGCCGTGCTCGCCGACCCGGATCGGCCACTGAGCCGGGTCGACCTGCTCGACCCGGCCGAGCGGCGGCGGCTGCTGGTCGACTGGAACGCCACCCGGCGCGACGTGCCGCCGGCCACCGTGCCGGCGCTCTTCGCCGCGCAGGTCGCCCGCCGCCCGCGGGCCGCCGCGCTGCACGCCGGCGACACCACCCTCGGGTACGCCGAGCTGGACGCCCGCGCCAACCGGCTGGCCCGGCTGCTCGTCGCCGGCGGCGTCGGGCCGGAGTCCGTGGTCGCCGTGGTGCTGGACCGCTCGGTCGACCTGGTCGTCGCGTTCCTCGCCGTGGTCAAGGCCGGCGGCGTCTACCTGCCCGTCGACCCGGCCCACCCGGCCGCCCGGGTCGCGTACCTGCTCGACGACGCCCGCCCCGGCCACGTGCTGACCAGCCCGGGCCGGCGCGACGTGCTTCCCGCCGGCGCGGACCTGCCGGTCACCGTGCTCGGCGCCCCGGAGACCGACGCCGCGCTCGCCGCCCTCGACCCGACCGACCCCACCGACGCCGACCGGGTCGCCCCGCTGCGCCCCGAGCACCCGGCGTACCTCATCTACACCTCCGGCTCCACGGGCCGCCCCAAGGGGGTGCTGGTCACCCACCGGGGCGTGGCCGGCCTGGTCACCACGCAGGTGGAACGCCTCGGGGTCACCCCGGACAGCCGGGTGCTCCAGTTCGCCTCGATCGGCTTCGACGCGGCGGTCTGGGAACTGGTGATGGCGCTCGGCACCGGCGCGGCCCTGGTCACCGCCCCCGCCGACGACCTGCTGCCCGGCGCCGGGCTGGCCGGCGTGCTGGCCCGGCACCGGGTCACCCACGCCACCCTGCCGCCGGCCGTGCTGGCCGCGTCCCGCCCCGGCGACCTCGACCCGGTCACCACGCTGGTCTCCGCCGGGGAGGCGCTCGGCAAGGACCTGCTGGCCCGCTGGGCGCCCGGCCGCCGCTTCGTCAACGCGTACGGGCCGACCGAGACCACGGTCTGCGCCACCATGTCCGCCCCGCTGCGCCCCGACGACGCCCCGGACATCGGCGCCGCGATCCTCGACACCCGGGTGTACGTCCTCGACGACACCCTCGCCCCCGTTCCGGCCGGCGTGCCCGGCGAGCTGTACGTCGCCGGGGCCAGCCTCGCCCGCGGCTACGCCGGCCGGCCCGCCCTCACCGCGGAACGCTTCGTGGCCTGCCCGTACGAGCCGGGGGAGCGGATGTACCGCACCGGCGACCGGGTGCGCTGGGACGCCGACGGCCGGCTCACCTTCGCCGGGCGGGTCGACGACCAGGTCAAGATCCGCGGCTTCCGGGTGGAGCCGGACGAGGTGGCCGCGGTCCTCGCCGGACACCCGGGCGTCGCCCACGCCGCCGTGGTGGCCCGCGAGGACGTCCCCGGCGACCCGCGCCTGGTCGCCTACCTGGTCCCCGCCGACCCGGCGCCCGCCGACCTGACCGCCGACGTGCGCGGGTACGCCGCCGACCGGCTGCCCGGCTACCAGTTGCCCGCCGCGTTCGTCACGCTGGCGGCCCTGCCGCTGACCGTCAACGGCAAGGTCGACCGCGCGGCGCTGCCCGCGCCCGACTGGGGCGCGGCCGCCGGCCGGGCCCCGGCCACCCCGCAGGAGGAACTGGCCTGCGCCGCGTACGCCGAGGTTCTCGGCCTGCCCGCGGTCGGCCCCGACGACCACTTCTTCGCCCTCGGCGGTCACTCGCTGCTGGTGACCCGGCTGGCCAGCCGGGTGCACGCGGCCAGCGGGGTGGACGTGCCGATCCGGGTGCTGTTCGAGAACCCCACGCCGGCCGGGCTCGCCGCCTGGCTGGCGTCCCAGGCCCGCCCGGCGAGGAAAGCCCGCCCGGCGCTGCGGCCCATGCGCAAGCAGGAGGAGAACTGATGGTCCCGTTGTCGTTCGCGCAGCGCCGGTTGTGGTTCCTGTGGCAGCTGGAGGGCCCCGGCGCCACCTACAACATCCCGGTGGCCCTGCGCCTCGACGGCGACCTCGACCGGGCGGCGCTCGCCGCGGCGGTACGGGACGTCCTCGACCGGCACGAGGTGCTGCGCACGATCTTCCCGCTGCACGACGGCGAGCCGGTCCAGCAGGTGCTGCCGCTCGACGCGACCGGCTTCGCGCTGCCGGTGGTCGACGTCGCCGCCGAGGAGGTCGCCGCCGAGGTCGACCGGGCCATGGCGTACGGCTTCGACCTGGCCGGGGAGATCCCGCTGCGCGCCTGGCTCTTCGCGGTCTCCCCGACCGAGCACGTGCTGGTGCTGGTGGTGCACCACATCGCCGCCGACGGCTGGTCGATGGGTCCGCTGCTGCGCGACCTGGCCGGCGCGTACGCCGCCCGTCGCACCGGCCACGCCCCCGACCGGCCCCCACTGCCCGTCCAGTACGCCGACTACGCCCTCTGGCAGCGGGAGGTCCTCGGCGACGAGGACGACCCGGAGAGCCTGGTCGCCGAGCAGGTGGCGTACTGGCGGCGCACCCTGGCCGGGGCGCCCGAGGAACTGCCGCTGCCGGTGGACCGGCCCCGCCCGGTCACCCCCTCCTACCGGGCGCACACGGCCGAGCTGAGCCTGCCCGCCGACACCCACCGGCGGCTGCTGGAGCTGGCCCGCGCCCACGGCGCCACCCTGTTCATGGTGCTGCACGCCGCCACCGCGATGCTGCTGTCCCGCCTCGGCGCCGGCCGGGACGTGCCGCTCGGGTCGCTGGTCGCCGGGCGTACCGACGAGGGCCTCAACGACCTGGTCGGCTGCTTCGTCAACAACCTCGTCATCCGGGTCGACCTGACCGGCGACCCGACCTTCCTGGACGTGCTCGGCCGGGTGCGGGAGACCGCCCTGGACGCGTTCGGCCACCAGGACGTGCCGTTCGAGAAGCTGGTGGAGGAACTGGCCCCGGCGCGCTCGCTGGCCCGCCAGCCGCTGTTCCAGGTGATGGCCACCGTGGAGACCGCCGACCTGTTCTCCGCCCGGGGCACCGCCACGCTGGAGCTGCCCGGCCTGCGGGTCACCCCGCTCTTCGGGGAGCAGGCCGTCCGCGGCCTCGACCTGGACCTGGTGCTCAGCGAGTCCTACGCCGACGGCGAGCCGGCCGGGCTGCGCGGCTCCCTGGTCGGCGCCGCCGACCTCTTCGAGGCCGACACCGTGGCACGGATCGCCGGCCAGGCCGCCCGGGTCCTCGCCGCCGTCGCCGCCGACCCGGGGCTGCGGCTGCGCACCCTCGACCCGGTCGGCCCCCACGAGCGGGACCGCATCCTGCGGGAGTGGAACGCCACCGGTGTGCCGGTGCCCGACGGCCTCGTACCGGCGCTGTTCAGCGCCCAGGCCGCCCATACCCCCGACGCGCCCGCCGTGGTCAGCGGCGGCGTCACGCTCAGCTACCGCCAGCTGGACGAACGCTCGAACCGGCTGGCCCGGCACCTGGTCCGGGCCGGCGTCGGGCCCGAGTCGGTGGTGGCGCTGCTGCTCACCCGCTCCGCCGACCTCATGGTGGCCATCCTCGGCGTGCTCAAGGCCGGCGGCGCGTACCTGCCGATCGACCCGGAGCAGCCGGCCGACCGGATCGGCTACGTGCTCGCCGACGCCGCGCCGGTGCTGGCCCTGGCGCACACCGCCACCGCCGGGAGCGCGCCCGCGGAGCTTCCCGTGCTGCTCCTCGACGACCCCGCCACCCGCCGCCGGCTCGGCCGCGCCCGCAAGACCCCGCTCACCGACGCGGACCGGTCGGCGCCGTTGCTGCCGGGTCATCCGGCGTATGTGATCTACACGTCGGGGTCGACGGGTCGGCCGAAGGGTGTGGTGGTGTCGCATGCGGGGTTCGTGAACCTGTCGGCGAGTCATGGCCGGTTCGGGGTGGGTCCCGGTGCGCGGGTGGCGCAGTTCGCGTCGGTGGGTTTCGACATGTTCTGCGAGGAGTGGTTGCTCGCTCTGTTGTCGGGTGCGGCGCTGGTGACGGTGCCGCCGGACCGGCGGCTGGGCGCGGACTTCGCCGGTTTCCTGGTGGATCAGCGGGTCACCCACGCGACGCTGCCCCCGGCGGTGGTGGGGACCATTCCGGACGGTGTCCTGGACCCGTCGTTCGTGCTGGACGTGGGTGGTGACGCGTGTCCGCCGGAGTTGGTTCAGCGGTGGACGGCTGAGGGTCGGGTGATGTTCAACAGTTACGGCCCGACCGAGACGACGGTGAACGCGGCCGTGTGGCGGTGCAGTGCGGACCTGCCGGGCGGTGCGGTGCCGATCGGTGCGCCGATCGCGAACACCTGTGTCTACGTTCTGGACGACGCCTTGAACCCGGTTCCGCCCGGGGTCACCGGTGAGCTGTACGTCTCCGGGTCCGGGCTGGCGCGCGGCTATCTCGGCCGGGCCGGCCTGACCGCGGAACGCTTTGTCGCGTGTCCGTTCGAGCCCGGCGCGCGGATGTACCGCACGGGTGACCGGGTCCGGTGGACGGCCGGCGGGGAACTGGTGTTCGCGGGTCGTGCCGATGATCAGGTGAAGATCCGGGGGTTCCGGATCGAACCCGGCGAGGTCGAGGCGGTCCTGGCCGGGCACCCCGACGTCGCCCAGGTGGCGGTGATCGCCCGCGAGGACACCCCCGGCGACGTCCGGCTCGTCGGCTACGTCGTACCCGCCGAGGACGCCGACCACGACGGGCTGGTCGCCGCGGTGCGCGGTCACGCCACCGAACGGCTGCCCGGCTACATGGTGCCGGCCGCGCTCGTCCCGCTCGACGCGCTGCCGCTCACCGTCAACGCCAAGCTCGACCGCGCGGCGCTGCCCGCCCCCGACTACGCGGTTGCGGCCGGCGCCGGTCGGGCCCCGGCCACCGTCCGGGAGGAGCTGATCTGCCAGGCGTTCGCCGACGTGCTCGGCGTCGACCGGGTCGGCGTCGACGACGACTTCTTCGCCCTCGGCGGCCACTCGCTGCTGGTGGTGTCGCTGGTCGAGTGGCTGCGCCGGCGGGGGGTGCCGGTGTCCGTCCGGGCGCTGTTCACCACCCCCACCCCGGCCGGCCTGGCCGCCGTCGCGGGCACCGGCGACGTGGTCGTGCCGCCGAACCTCATTCCCGACGGCGCCACCGCGCTCACCCCGGCCATGCTCCCGCTGGTCGATCTCACCGAGGCGGAACTGGCCACCGTCGTGGCCGCCGTGCCCGGCGGCGCGGCCAACATCGCCGACGTCTACCCCCTGGCCCCGCTCCAGGAGGGCATCTTCTTCCACCACCTCATGGCCGGCCGGGACGGCGACGACGTCTACGTCACCCCCGTCGTCGTCCAGTTCGACGACCGGCGCCGCCTCGACGACTTCCTCGCCGCCCTCCAGCGGGTGGTCGACCGGACCGACGTCTACCGCACCGCCGTCATCTGGGAGGGCCTGCGCGAACCCGTCCAGGTGGTGCTGCGGCACGCCGAACTCCCCGTCGCGGAACTGCGCCTCGACCCGGCCGGCCCCGACCCGGCCGACCAGCTCCTCGCCGCCGGCACGGCCGGCATGGACCTGCGCCGCGCGCCGCTGATGACCGCCGGCATCGCCGCCGAACCCGGCACCGGGCGGTGGCTCGCCCTGATCCGCGTCCACCACCTCGTCCAGGACCACACGGCGCTGGACGTGCTCCTCGACGAACTCCGCGCCTACCTCGCCGGACGCGGCGACGAACTGCCCCCGCCGGTGCCGTTCCGCGAGTTCGTGGCGGCGACCCGCCTCGGCGTCCCGCGCGCCGAGCACGAGCGCTACTTCGCCGACCTGCTCGGCGACGTCACCGAACCGACCGCCCCGTACGGGCTGCTCGACGTGCACGCCGGCGGCATGGCCTCCGCCCAGGCCCACCTGCGGGTCGACGGTGACCTGGCCCGCCGGGTCGGCGACCTGGCCCGCGCCCACGCGGTCAGCCCGGCCACCCTGTTCCACCTCGCCTGGGCCCGCGCCGTCGCCGCCGCCTCCGGCCGGGACGACGTCGTCTTCGGCACCGTCCTGTTCGGCCGGATGAACGGCGGCGCGGGCGCCGACCGGGTCGCCGGCCTGTTCATCAACACGCTGCCCGTCCGGGTCCGCCTCGACCGGGGCAGCGTCGCCGACGCGGTGACCGGCATGCGCGACCAGCTCGCCGACCTGCTGGTGCACGAGCACGCCCCGCTCGCCCTCGCCCAGGCCGCCAGCGGCCTGCCCGGTGGCAGCCCGGTCTTCACGTCGATCTTCAACTACCGGCACAGCCAGCCCTCCGCCGCCCGGGAGGAGCTGGACGGCATGCGGGTCGTCTCCGCCCGCGACCTCACCAACTACCCCCTCGCGGTGGCGGTCGACGCCGGCGAGGCGGCCTTCAGCCTCACCGTCGACGCGATGGCCCCCGCCGACCCCGCAAAGGTCGGCGCCCTGCTGGTCACCTGCCTGGACAACCTCGTCACCGCCCTGGCCGGCGCCCCGGCCACCCCGCTGCGCGCGGTCGCCGCCCTCGACCCGGCCGAGCGGCAGCAGGTGCTGGTCGACTGGAACGACACGCATGTCCCGACCGCGGACGTGTCGGTGCCCGAGGCGTTCGCCGCCCGGGTGGCCGCCGACCCGGACGGGATCGCCGTGGTCTCCGGCGAGGTGTCGCTGTCCTACGCCGAGCTGGACGCCCGCGCGGAGCGGCTGGCCCATCGCCTCGTCGCGGCGGGCGTCGGTCCGGAGTCGCCGGTGGCGGTGGTGCTGGAACGTTCCGCCGAGCTGCTGGTGGCGTTGTTGGCGGTGCTGAAGGCCGGTGGGGCCTATCTGCCGTTGGACGTGGCGTGGCCCCTCGCGCGGATACGGACGGTGGCCGCCGACGCCGGCGCCCGGGTGGTGCTGGTCCACGAGGCGACGGCGGGGCACGAGTTCGTGACCGGCGCCGACGGGCTGACGCTGCTGCATGCTGACGCGTCGGAGGCGGCGGTGGCCGCCCGCGCGGAGGTCATTGGGCCGGTGTCGCCGTCGTCGGCGGCGTACCTCATGTACACGTCGGGCTCGACCGGTGTGCCGAAGGGTGTCGTCACCACGCACCGGGACGTCGTGCGCCTGGCGCAGGACCGGTGCTGGGGTGAGACGCCCCGGGTGTTGTTCCACGCGCCGCACGCGTTCGACGCGTCCACGTACGAGATCTGGGTACCGTTGCTCTCCGGCGGGACGGTTGTGGTCGCCCCGGCGGGGGTGCCGGATGTGGCGGCGATCCGCGGCCTGGTCACCGGCCACGACCTGACCCACGTCCACGTGACGGCGGGTCTGCTGCGGGTCCTTGCCGACCAGGATCCGGCCTGCTTCGCCGGGATCCGGGAACTCCTCACCGGCGGTGACGTGGTGCCCGCGCAGGCGGTGCGCCGGGTCCTGGACGCCAACCCCGGCCTGCGGGTGCGGCAGCTCTACGGCCCCACGGAGATCACCCTCTGCGCCACCCAGCACGAGGTCACCGACCCCGCCCAGGTCGGCGACATCCTGCCCATCGGCCGCCCCCTGGACAACACCCGCGTCTACGTCCTCGACGACCGGCTCCAGCCGGTCCCGGTGGGCGTGCCCGGCGAGCTGTACGTGGCCGGGGTCGGCGTGGCCCGGGGCTACCTCGGCCGCGCCGCCCTGACCGCCGAACGCTTCGTGGCCGACCCGTTCGACGGCGGCCGGATGTACCGCACCGGCGACCAGGTGCGCTGGACCCCCGACGGGGAACTGCTGTTCGTCGGCCGCGCCGACGAGCAGGTGAAGATCCGCGGCTACCGGGTGGAGCCCGGCGAGGTCGAGGCCGTGCTGGCCGCGCACCCCGCCGTGGCGCAGGCCGCCGTGCTGGTCCGCGAGGACACCCCCGGCGACAAGCGCATCGTCGCCTACCTCGTTCCCGCCGAGGCCGGACAGTCCGTCACCGACACCGTGCGCGCGCACGTCGAGGAGCGGCTGCCCGCGTACCTGGTGCCGGCCGCCTTCGTCGAACTCGACAGCCTGCCGCTGACCGGCAACGGGAAGCTCGACCGGGCCGCCCTGCCCGCCCCCGACTGGACCGCCGGCGGCACCGGCCGCGCACCGGCCACCGCCCAGCAGGAACTGCTCTGCCAGGTCTTCGCCGACGTGCTCGACCTGTCCGCCGTCGGGTTGGACGACGACTTCTTCGCCCTCGGCGGGCACTCCCTGCTCGCCACCCGGCTCGTCGGCCGGGTCCGCGCGGTCTTCGGCGTGGAGCTGCCGATCCGCGCCCTGTTCGAGGCGCGCACCCCGGCGGCGCTCGCCGACCGGCTCGCCCGGGCCGGCGCCGGCCGCGTCGCGCTGACCGCCCGACCGCGCCCCGAGCGCGTCCCGCTCTCCTTCGCGCAACGCCGGCTCTGGTTCCTCGGCCAGCTCGACGGGCCCAGCGCCACCTACAACATCCCCGTCGCGCTGCGGCTCACCGGCCACCTCGACCGGGCCGCCCTCGACGCCGCGCTCCACGACGTCCTGGCCCGGCACGAGGTGCTGCGCACCGGGTACGCGGTCGCCGACGGCGAGCCCTACCAGCGCGTGCTGCCCGCCGAGGAGACCGGCTTCCGGGTCGAGGTCGTCGAGGTGGCCGTCGACGAGGTGGCCGATCGGGTGGCCGGGGCCGCCGCGCACCCGTTCGACCTGGCCGCCGAACTGCCCCTGCGGGCCACCCTCCTCGCCGTCGCCCCCGACGAGCACGTGCTGGTCCTCGTCGTGCACCACATCGCCGGCGACGGCGCCTCCATGGCCCCGCTCGCCGCCGACGTCTCCGCCGCGTACGCCGCCCGGCTCCGCGGCGAGGCACCCGACTGGCCGCCGCTGCCCGTGCAGTACGCCGACTACGCCCTCTGGCAGCGCGACCTGCTCGGCGCCGAGGACGACCCGGACAGCCTGGCCGCCGCCCAGCTCGACCACTGGCGGCGGGCCCTGGCCGGCGTACCCGAGGAACTGGACCTGCCCGCGGACCGGCCCCGGCCCACCGAGGCCAGCCACCGCGGCCACCTGGTCGACCTGGACGTTCCCGCGGAGCTGCACGACCGGTTGCACCGGCTGGCCCGCCGGCACGGAGTCACCCTCTACATGACCCTCCAGGCCGGGCTCGCCGTGCTGCTGTCCCGGCTCGGGGCCGGCACCGACGTGCCGGTCGGCGCGGCCGTCGCCGGCCGCACCGACCCGGCGCTCGACGACCTCGTCGGGTTCTTCGTCAACACCCTGGTCATGCGCACCGACCTGACCGGCGACCCGACGGTCGCCGAGGTGCTGACCCGGGTCCGGGAGAACTCGCTGCAGGCCCTCGCCCACCAGGACGTACCGTTCGAGCGGCTGGTCGAGGAACTGGCGCCGGTCCGCTCGCTGGCCCGGCACCCGCTGTTCCAGGTGATGCTCACCCTGCAGAACGCGGACCGGTCCGGCGGCCCCCGCGCCGACCTGCCCGGCCTGACCGCCACCGTGGTGCCGACCGGCGCGGTGCCGGCCAAGTTCGACCTGGACGTCAGCTTCGACGAGACGTACGACGCCGACGGCGCCCCCGCCGGGCTGCGCGGCGCGCTGATCGCCGCCGCCGACCTGTTCGAGCCGGACACCGCCGCCCGCCTCGCCGACCGGCTGGTCCGGGTCCTCGACGCGCTCACCCGCGACCCCGGGCGGCGGCTCAGCGCGCTGCCCCTGCTCGACGCCGACGAGCGCCGCCGGATCCTCACCGAGTGGAACGCCGCCCCGGTGCCGGTCCCGGAGGTCACCCTGCCCGACCTCTTCGAGGCGCAGGCCGCCCGCACCCCCGACGCGGTCGCGCTCACCGACGGGGACTCCCGGCTCACGTACGCCCAGCTCGACGCCCGCGCCGACGCGGTGGCCCGCCGGCTCGTCGGGCACGGCGTGGGGCCGGAGTCCCTGGTCGGGGTGGTCATGGCCCGCACCGCCGACCTGGTGGTGGCGCTGCTCGGCGTGCTCAAGGCCGGTGCCGCGTACCTGCCGGTCGACCCCGCGTACCCGGCCGAGCGGATCGCCTTCGTGCTCGCCGACGCGGCCGCGGCCTGCGTGCTCACCAGCACCGCGCACGCGGCGGTGGTGCCGCCCGGCGCGCCCGTGCTGGTGCTCGACGAGCCCGACCCGGCCGCCGGCGCGGGCCGCGCGGTCCGCACCCGCCCGCTGCGCCCCGAGCACCCGGCGTACGTGATCTACACGTCCGGCTCGACCGGCACCCCGAAGGGCGTGCTGGTACCGCACCGCGACGTGGTGGCCCTCTTCGCCGCCACCGGTGACCTGTTCGACTTCCGCGCCGACGACGCGTGGTCCTGGTTCCACTCGTTCGCCTTCGACTTCTCGGTCTGGGAGATCTGGGGCGCCCTGCTGCACGGCGGTCGCGTCGTCGTGGTGCCGTACGCCGTCTCCCGCTCCCCGGAGGAGTTCGCCGACCTCGTCGCCCGCGAGGGCGTGACGATGCTGTCGCAGACCCCGTCGGCCTTCTACCAGCTTCTCGCCGCCGGCCTGCGGCCCGGCGCGCTGCGTGCCGTGGTCTTCGGCGGTGAGGCCCTCGACCCGGCCCGGCTGGCCGACTGGTGGGCCCGGCACGGGAAGTCCGGGCCGCGGCTGGTCAACATGTACGGCATCACCGAGACCACCGTGCACGTCACCTACCAGGCCCTGGGGCCCGCCGACGTGGACGCCGGCAGCGTGATCGGCCGCGGCCTGCCCGGCCTGCACGTCTACCTGCTCGACGAGTGGCTCAACCCGGTGCCGGCGGGCGTGGCCGGCGAGCTGTACGTGGCCGGCGCCCAGCTCGCCCGCGGCTACGTGGGCCGGGCCGGGCTGACCGGGGAACGCTTCGTGGCCTGCCCGTTCGTGCCCGGGGAGCGGATGTACCGCACCGGCGACCGGGCGAAGTGGACGACGGACGGCCGGCTGGTCTTCGCCGGCCGCGCCGACGACCAGGTGAAGATCCGCGGCTTCCGGATCGAGCCCGGCGAGGTGACGGCGGTGCTCGCCGACCACCCCGCCGTCGGGCAGGCCGCCGTGGTGGCCCGCCGGGACACCGGCGACACCCGGCTGGTCGGCTACCTGGTCCCGGCCGAGGGCGCCGAGGCGGCCGACCTGGCCGAGGCCGTCCGCGACTTCGCCGCCGCGCGGCTGCCCGGGTACCTGGTGCCGTCGGCCCTGGTGCTGCTCGACGCGCTGCCGCTGACCGTCAACGGCAAGCTGGACCGCGAGGCCCTGCCCGCCCCCGACTACGCGGGGGCGGCCGGCGCCGGCCGGGCACCCGCCACCGCCCGGGAGGAGCAGATCTGCCAGGCGTTCGCCGAGGTCCTCGGCGTCGACCGGGTCGGCGTCGACGACGACTTCTTCGCCCTCGGCGGCCACTCCCTGCTCGCGGTCTCCCTGGTGGAACGGCTCCGCGAGCGCGGCGTCAGCCTGTCCGTGCGGGCCCTGTTCACCACCCCCACCCCGGCCGGGCTGGCCGCCGTGGCCGCCGCCGGCGCGGTGGCCGTCCCGCCCAACCTCATCCCCGACGGCGCCGACGAGATCACCCCGGCCATGCTGCCGCTGGTCGACCTCACCGACGCCGAGGTCGCCACCGTCGTGGCCGCCGTCCCCGGCGGCGCGGCCAACGTGGCCGACGTCTACCCCCTGGCCCCGCTCCAGGAGGGCATCTTCTTCCACCACCTGCTCGGCGACGGCGCCGACGTCTACGTCACCCCGACGGTGGTCCGCTTCGACTCCCGGGACCGGCTCGACGCGTTCCTCACCGCCCTGCAGCGGGTGGTCGACCGCAACGACGTCTACCGCACCGCGATCGTCCACGAGGGCCTGCGCGAACCCGTGCAGGTGGTGCTCCGGCACGCGCCGCTGCCCGTGCGCGAGGTCGCGCTCGACCCGGCCGGCGCCGAGCCGGTCGACCAGCTGCTGGCCGCCGCCGGTGACCGGATGGACCTCGGCACCGCACCGCTGCTGCACGTGCACGTGGCCGGCGCGGCCGACGGCGCCTGGCTCGCCCTTCTCCGCGTCCACCACCTCGTCCAGGACCACACCGCCCTGGACGTGGTGCTCGACCAGCTCCAGGCGTTCCTCGACGGGCGCGGCGACGAGCTGCCGCCGCCGGTGCCGTTCCGCGAGTTCGTCGCCCAGGCCCGGCTCGGGCTCTCCCGGGAGGCGCACCAGCGGCACTTCGCCCGCCTCCTCGGCGACGTCACCGAGCCGACCGCCCCGTACGGCCTCACCGACGTGCACGGCGACGGCGCCGCGGCGGTGCACGCCCACGTCGGGGTCGACGACGCGCTCGCCGAGCGGATCCGCGCGGTGGCCCGTACCCACGGGGTCAGCCCCGCCACCGTGTTCCACCTGGCCTGGGCCCGGGTGCTCGGCACCGTCTCCGGCCGGGACGACGTGGTCTTCGGCAGCGTCCTGTTCGGCCGGATGAACGCCGGCGCCGGCGCCGACCGGGTACCCGGCCTGTTCATCAACACCCTGCCGGTCCGGGTCCGGCTCGCCGGGCACGGCGTCGCCGAGGCGCTCGACGGCCTCCGCGAGCAGCTCGCCGACCTGCTGGTGCACGAGCACGCCCCGCTCGCGCTCGCCCAGGCCGCCAGCGGCCTGCCCGGTGGCAGCCCGGTCTTCACGTCGATCTTCAACTACCGGCACAACCAGGCCCCGGCCGGCGCGGGCGACGGCATGCGCGGCATGCACACCGTCTTCGCCCGCGAGCAGACCAACTACCCGCTGGATGTCGCCGTCGACGTGGACGGGCCGCACTTCGGGATCACCGCCACCGCCGTGGCGCCGGTCGACCCGGAGCAGGTGTGCGCCCTGCTCACCACCGCCCTCACCAACCTGGTCACCGCCCTCGACGAGGCCCCCGGCACGCCGCTGACCGCGATCGGGGTGCTCGACCCCGACGAGCGGCGCCGGGTGCTGCCCGCGGCCGGGGAGAGCCCCGCGGCGACCGCCACCGTGCCGGAGCTGATCGCCGCGCGGGCGGCCGCCGACCCCGGCGCGCTCGCCGTCGTCGGCGACGGCGTCACCCTGACCTACGCCGAGCTGGACGACCGCTCCGCCCGGCTGGCCCGCGCGCTGCTGGCCCGCGGCCTCGGCGCCGAATCGGTGATCGGGCTCTGCCTGCCGCGCGGACCCGAGATGGTGGTGGCCGTCGTCGCCGCGTGGCGGGCCGGCGTCGGGTACGTGCCGCTGGACCCGGAGTACCCCCTCGACCGGCTGGAGTTCATGCTGGCCGACAGCGGCGCCGCGCTCGTGGTCGGCCCCGGCGAGCTGGTCGACCGGCTGCCCGGCCGGCTGGCGCTGCGCCTCGACGACCTCGGCGCGGACGGCGCCGACCAACCGCTGCCCCGCGTCGCGCCCGAGCAGCTCGCGTACGTCATCTACACGTCCGGGTCGACCGGCCGGCCCAAGGGCGTCGCCGTCGCGCACGCCGCCCTGGCCAGCATGGCGGTCCACTACGGCCCGGTGCTCGGCGCCGCCCCCGGCGTCCGGGTGCTCCAGTTCGCCTCGTTCAGCTTCGACGCCTCGGTGCTCGACGTGGCGGTCACCCTGGTCGCCGGCGGCACCCTGGTGGTCGCTGCGCCCGCCGAGCGCTCCGACACCGCGCAGCTCACCGCCATGGTCCGCGCGCATGGCGTCACCGCCACCAGCGTGGTCCCGTCCCTGCTGGCCACCCTCGACCCGGCCGAACTGCCCGACGTGCAGACCATCCTGGTCGGCGCCGAGCCGATCAGCACCGCCCAGGCCCGCGCCTGGTCCGCCGGCCGGACCCTGGTCAACACGTACGGGCCGACCGAGGCGACGGTCATGGTCACCGCCGGCGTGGTCGACGTCGGCCCAGACGGGCGGGTCCCGATGGGCGGCCCGGTCGCCGGCAACCGCCTCGTGGTGCTCGACGACCGGCTCCAGCCGGTGCCCGTCGGCGTCACCGGCGAGCTGTACGTGGCCGGCCGGCAGCTCGCCCGTGGCTACGTCGGCCGGCCCGGCCTCACCGCCGAACGCTTCGTGGCCTGCCCGTACGCGCCGGGGGAGCGGATGTACCGCACCGGCGACCGGGCCTGGTGGACCGCCGACGGGCAGCTCGTCTTCGCCGGCCGGGCCGACGACCAGGTGAAGATCCGCGGCTTCCGGATCGAGCCGGGCGAGGTGCGGGCCGTGCTGGCCGACCATCCGTCCGTCGCGCAGGCCGCCGTGGTGGTCCGCGAGGACACCCCCGGCGACCCGCGGCTCGTCGCGTACCTGGTGCCCGCCGAGGACGGCGCGCCGATCGCCGACACCGTGCGGGAGCACGCTGCCGAGCGGCTGCCCGGGTATCTGGTGCCGGCCGCGTTCGTGACCCTCGACGCGCTGCCATTGACCGTCAACGGCAAGCTCAACCGGGCCGCCCTGCCCGCCCCCGACCTCGGCGGCCCGGCCGGCCGGGCCCCGGCCGACGCCCGTGAGGAACTGCTCTGCGCCGCCTTCGCCGACGTGCTCGGCCTCGACCGGGTCGGCGTGGACGACGACTTCTTCGCCCTCGGTGGGCACTCGCTGCTCGCCACCCGCCTGGTCAGCCGGGTCCGGGCACTGCTCGGGCTGGAGGTGCCGATCCGGGCGCTGTTCGAGGCGCGTACCCCGGCGGCGCTCGCCGCCCGGCTACGCGACGCGCGGGCCGGCCGGGTCGCGCTGACCGCCCGGCCCCGGCCGGCGCGGGTGCCGCTCTCCTTCGCGCAGCGCCGGCTGTGGTTCCTCGGCCAGCTCGAGGGGCCGAGCGCCACCTACGACATCCCGGTGGCGCTGCGCCTCACCGGCGACCTGGACCGGGCCGCGCTGGACGCGGCGGTGCGGGACGTGCTCGACCGGCACGAGGTGCTGCGCACCGTCTACGAGGTCGCCGACGGCGAGCCGTACCAGCGGGTGCTGCCGGTCGCGGAGACCGGCGTCCGGGTCGAGGTGGTCGAGGTGCGCCGGGCCGAGCTGGCCGCCCGGGTGGCCGAGGCCGCCGCGTACCCGTTCGACCTGGCCGCCGAGGTGCCGCTGCGGGTCACCCTCTTCGCCGTCGCCCCGGACGAGCACGTGCTCGTGCTGGTGGTGCACCACATCGCCGCGGACGGTTGGTCGATGGGCCCGCTGTCCCGGGACGTCGCCACCGCGTACGCGGCCCGCCGCGCCGGTCGGGCCCCCGACCGGACCCCGCTGCCGGTCCAGTACGCCGACTACGCGCTCTGGCAGCGCGAGCTGCTCGGCGCCGAGGACGACCCGGACAGCACCGTGTCCCGGCAGGTCGCCCACTGGCGGGCGGTGCTGGCCGGCGCGCCCGAGGAACTGGAGCTGCCCACCGACCGGCCCCGCCCGGCGCAGCCCTCGTACCGGGGGCACCTGGTCGAGGTCGACGTGCCCGCCGGGCTGCACCGCGACCTGGTCCGGCTGGCCCGCTCGACCGGGGTGACGGTGTTCATGGCCGTGCAGGCCGCCCTCGCGGTGGTGCTGTCCCGGCTCGGCGCCGGCACCGACGTGCCGATCGGCGCGGCCGTGGCCGGGCGCACCGACCAGGGGCTGGACGACCTCGTCGGGTTCTTCGTCAACACCCTGGTGATGCGCACCGACCTGTCCGGCGACCCGACCGTGGCGGAGCTGCTGGCCCGGGTGCGGGAGACCGCCCTGGACGCGTACGCCCACCAGGACGTGCCGTTCGAGCGGCTGGTCGAGGAGCTGGCCCCGGCCCGCTCGCTGGCCCGGCACCCGCTGTTCCAGGTGCTGCTCACCCTGCAGAACCTGGCCACCGGCGCCGATTCCGCGCCCCGGCTGCCCGAGCTGTCCACCGAGTCGTTCCCGACCGACGAGGTGCCGGCCAAGTTCGACCTGGACGTCAGCCTCACCGAGGCGTACGACCCGGACGGCGCGCCGGCCGGGATGAGCGGCACGCTGATCGCCGCCGCCGACCTGTTCGACCGGCACACCGTCGAGCGGGTCGCCGGCTACCTGGTCCGCGTCCTGGCCGGACTCGCCGCCGACCCCGACGCCCGGCTCAGCACGGTCGACGTGCTCGACCCGGCCGAGCACCGGCGGGTGGTCGAGGAGTGGAACGCCACCGACGCCCCGGTGCCCGCCCGACCCGTCGCCGACCTGATCCGCGACCGGGCCGCCGCCACCCCGGACGCCCTCGCCCTGCTCGCCGGGGAGACCCGGTTCGACCATGCCGAACTGGCCGCCCGGGTGGACCGGCTCGCCGGGTTCCTCGCCGCCCGGGGCGCCCGCCCCGGCGCGCTGGTCGCGATCTGCCTGGACCGGACCGCCGACCTGGTGGTCGCCCTGCTCGCGGTGCTCCGTACCGGTGCGGCCTACCTGCCGGTCGACCCCGGGTACCCGGCCGAGCGGGTCGGCTGGATGCTCGCCGACGCCCGGCCCGCGCTGCTGCTCACCACGGCGCGGGCCCGCGCCGGCAACGCCGCCCTCGCCGGG
>NZ_MUYZ01000349.1:0-6516 GCF_003013775.1 Micromonospora sp. MH33 | reverse complement strand
CTCCGGGCCCGGCTCGATGCCCAGCTCGGCGGCGAGCCGGGCGCGGATCCCGGCGAACCGGTCCAGGGCGGCCGCCCGCCGGCCGGTGCGGGCCAGCACGGTGAGGTGCCGCGCCTGCACCGCCTCGTGCAGCGGCTCGGCGGCGGCGAGGTGCTCCGCGGTGGCCAGCACCTCGGCCGGCCGGTCCAGTTCGAGGCCGAGGGTGACCAGGTCGAGGCAGGCGCTGACCCACTCGCGGCGCAGCGCGGCGACCGCCTCCTCCCCGGGCAGCAGGGCCCGCAGGTCGGTGAGGTCGGGGTCGGTCCAGATGTTGACGGCCGCGACCAGCAGCTCGAAGGCGGCCGACCGCCGGTCGCGGCGGACCAGCTCCCGGGCGGCCTCCGCGAGCCGGCGGAACCGGGTCAGGTCGACCTGGTCGGCGTAGAGCTGCAGCCGGTACGCCCGGGGCGACGAGGCGATGACGTTGGTCCGGCCGTGCCGGGGGGAGCCGGGTTCCAGCGCCCGCCGCAGCCGCGCCACGTAGGTGTGCAGGAGGTGGCTGCCGCTGGGTGGGGGGTTGTCGCCCCACAGCGCCAGGGCGAGCGTGCCGACGGGGATGTTCTCGCCCACCTGGAGGGCCAGCAGGGCGAGCAGGGCGCGCTGCTTCGACGGGCCGAGATCCACCGGGGCGGTGCCGTCGTGGACCTGGACCGTGCCGAGCACGGTGACCGACAGCTGACGTTTCACGGGACCGGTGATCCTTCCAGTCGCCTGTCTCCCCCGCAGCGTAGGCACTGCGGCGATCACTTTCCAGACATGGATCGTTGCGGGGCGTGAGCGTCCCACTATATGCGCTTCAAGAATGCTGCATACCGCTCGTGTCAGGCTGCTTCATGTTTGCCGCCCCCGGCGTGGAACTTGTGCCGGGCGCAGACCAAGGGGGAGCACATGACATCGACGCTCACACGGGACGGGGTGCACCAACCCGGCGGCTGGCGGAGCCGGCTGGCCCTCAGTCCGGACCTGGTGGACTTCGCCAACCGCGGCTTCCGGACCGACCGCCCCGAGACGAGAGCCGTCCTGGAACGCGCCGCCACCGCCTTCCTCGACGGCTACAACCGTGGCCTGGACACGCCGTACGGGCAGCCGACCACACTGGACGGAATCCCAGCCGAGCTGCGTGGATTCGCCGCCGAGGGGTGCGCCATGTCCGCCGTGCTGCTGGACCGGCTGTCCCCGCGCCGGCACGGCCGCTTCGCCGCCCAGTTGCGCGGGCACCCGCGCCACGACTATCTGCTGCACGTCGGCGCGGGCTGGGCGCTGGCCAAGCTGGACGCCGTCTCGGTCGGCGCGCTCGGGCGGCTCGGCCGCCTCGGGTCGGAGAATGGCCTGCTCCGCTGGCTGGCGTACGACGGCTATGGCTTTTTCAAGGTCTTTTTCGTCAAGGATCCGACCCTCGCCGCCTGGCGCCGGCACCGGAAGCCCTGCGATCCGACCTGCGCCATCCGCTACCAGGGGCTGGGCCGCTGCCTGTGGTTCCGCGACTGCGGCGACCCGGCCGCCCTGGCCGAGCGGATCACCGGCCTGCCGGCCTCGCACCGCGGCGACGTGTGGAGCGGCGTCGGCCTCGCCGCCACGTACGCCAACGGGGTCCCCCCGGACGACCACGCCCTGCTGCTCCGGCTCGCCGGCAACCACCGGCCGGCCCTCGCCCAGGGCGCCGCGTTCGCGGCGGAGGCCCGCCGGGCGGACGGCACGGCCGGCCCGGCGGTCGACGCCGCCGCCCGGATCCTGACCGGGGTGTCCGCGGACACCGCCGCAGAGTGGACCTGGCAGGCCCGGCACGGCCTGGACCGGGCCGGCGCCACCCCGGCCGACTACGGCGAGTGGCGCGCCCGCGTCCAGCGGCTCGCCGCCCGGCACGTCGCCGGCTGAACGGGCGTCCCCCGCCGATTCCGCCACCGCTGAACCTGCGACAAGGAGCCTCCATGCCCAGTCCCCATCGTGCCCGCAGGATCGTCGCACCGCTGCTGGCCGTCCTCATCACCACCACCCTCGGGCTGGCCTCCCGGCTGCCGGACGCGAGCGCCGCCGACCGCCGGGCGCTCGCCGGGCGGTTCGCCTTCGAGGTCGGCGACCTGAACGCCGATCCGGCCGGTGCCCGCACCCAGCGGACCGTGGAACCCGCCCTGGAACACCTGCGGGCGTGGATCTCCTCGGTGGGCGCCGGGGCGGCGCTGGCCGACCTCGACGGGGACGGCCTGCCCAACGACACCTGCCTCGTCGACCCCCGGGACGACTCGGTGAGCGTCACCCCGACCCCGGACCGGGCCGCCCGCTACGCCGCCTTCCCGCTGCGTCCCGCCGGGGTGCCGTACGACGCACGGATCACCGCGCCGATGGGCTGCGCGACCGCCGACCTCAACGAGGACGGCCGCCTCGACGTGCTGGTCTACTACTGGGGACGGGCACCGCTGGCCTGGCTGCAACGCGCCGACGTGCCGTTCGGGCCGGCCGCGTTCACCGCCGTCGACGTCACCGACCGCCCCACCGAGCTGTGGAACAGCACCACCGCCAACGTGCTCGACCTGGACGGCGACGGCCACCTGGACATCGTGGTCGGCAACTACTTCCCCGACGGGGCGCGGGTGCTCGACGCGGCCGCGAAGGACGACCCGCGGATGCGGATGCAGGACTCGATGTCCTGGGCCCGCAACGGCGGGCGCAACCGGATCCTGCGCTTCACCGGGCTGACCCCCGTCGCCGGCGGCCCGGCCCGCCCCGCGTACGCGGACGCCTCCACGGCGCTCACCGACGAGCAGGCCCGCTCCTGGACCCTGGCCATCGGCGGCCAGGACCTGGACGGCGACAACCTGCCCGAGGTGTACGTGGCCAACGACTTCGGCCGCGACTACCTGCTGCACAACGTTTCGCAGCCGGGCCGGATCCGGTTCGCCGAGCTGCCCGGGCGGCGCGACGCGGACATGCCGAAGTCCAAGGTGCTCGGCAACGACTCGTTCAAGAGCATGGGCGTCACCTTCACCGACCTCAACGCCGACCTGCGCCCGGACATCCTGGTCAGCAACATCACCACCCCGTACGCGCTCCAGGAGAGCAACTTCGCGTTCGTCAGCACCGACGCCGCCCCGCTCACCGACCACGCCCCCTACCGCGACGAGAGCCAGCGGCTGGGCCTGGCCCGCACCGGCTGGGCCTGGGACATCAAGGCGGCCGACTTCGACGGCGACGGCACCGACGAGATCGTCCAGGCGCTGGGCTTCCTGCGCGGCACGGTGAACCGCTGGGCCGAGCTCCAGGAGCTGGCCATGGGCAACGACGTGTTCCTCCAGTACCCGTACGCCTGGCCGAACTTCCGCGACGGCGACGACATCGCCGGGCACCAGCGCAACCCGTTCTTCGTCCGGGGCGACGACGGCCGGTACGTGGACGTCTCCGACCGGCTCACCTTCCGGCAGCACGCCACCACCCGCGGCCTGGCCGTGGGCGACGTCGACCACGACGGGCGGCTCGACCTGGTGGTGGCCAACCAGTGGGCCCGGTCGCAGTTCCTGCACAACACCGGCCCGGCCCGCGCCCACCTCGGCCTGCGACTGCTGCTCCCGGCCGCCGGCCCGGGCGCCCGGCCCCGGCCCGCGGTCGGCGCGACGGTCCAGGTGCGCAAGGCCGACGGCACCGCGCTGACCGCCCAGCTCTACCCCGCCAACGGTCACACCGGCGGCAACTCCCCCGACCTGCTCTTCGGGCTCGGCGACTCGTCCGGCCCGGTCACCGCCACGGTGACCTGGCGCGACGCCGCCGGCCAGCACGCCATGACCAGGTCCCTGAATCCCGGGTGGCACAGCCTCGTGCTCACCCCGACCGCGTAGCCGACCCGTCGAGCCACAGGAGGTCGACCGTGTCCGAACAGGCCACTCCCCGAACGGCGAACCGACCGGACCCACGGATCAAGGCGCTGCGCCGGTTCGCGCTGTCCATCACCGTCTTCAACATCATCGGGCACCTGCTGCTCGGCTTCGAGCAGGCGTACGTCACGCCGGTCGTGGCGGTGCTCACCGCGTACGCGGTGGACCTGCTGCTGGAGACCGTCGAGGCGCGCACCACCGGACGCCCCGAGCGCTACCGGGGCGGTCCGGTGGCGCTGCTGAACTTCCTGCTGCCCGCGCACATCGCCGGCCTGGCCTGCGCCATGCTGCTCTACGGCAACCAGAGCCTGGCGCCCACCATGTTCGCCGCCGCGGTCGCGGTGAGCAGCAAGTACGTCATCCGCCTGCGGGTCCGCGGCAGCCTGCGGCACGTGCTCAACCCGAGCAACTTCGGCA
Source organism: Micromonospora sp. MH33 (assembly GCF_003013775.1). Lineage (NCBI taxonomy): Bacteria > Bacillati > Actinomycetota > Actinomycetes > Micromonosporales > Micromonosporaceae > Micromonospora > Micromonospora sp. MH33. Next base: position 2,197 of record NZ_MUYZ01000349.1, on the reverse strand, counting down.
TCAGCGTGACGCTGATCCTGTTCAGCTGGGTCAGCATCGCCCCGCCGTACCACTTCAGCGAGGACGTGGACGGGCCGGTCGACGTAGTGATCCCGCTGGTCATCCTGGCCGCCGGCACCATGCTCAACGGCAAGCTGACCCGGCGGCTGCCACTGATCCTGGGCTGGGCCGGCGGCTTCGTCCTCCAGGCGGTGCTGCGCTCGGTGTTCTTCGACGCTCACCTGGCCGCCGCGCTGCTGCCGATGACCGGGATCGCGTTCATCCTCTTCACCAACTACATGATCACCGACCCGGGCACGACGCCGGCCGCCCCACGCCGGCAGGTGGTGTTCGGCCTGGCCACGGCGGCCGTCTACGGGCTGCTGGTGCTCGCCCACATCACCTTCGGCCTGTTCTTCGCGCTGGTCATCGTCTGCGGGCTGCGCGCCCTGGTGATCCTCGGCGCCAACCTGCGCGACCGGGCCAACGGCATCCCCGCGCCGGGCGCGGACCGGCCCGCCGGGGCCCCGCCCGCCGACGCCGCCCCCGTCGACGTGGGCCAGTTGCCGGTGCCCGCCGCCCGCTGACCGCGCCTTTTTCGTACGAGCAAGGAGACCGTGATGGTCGACGACGACGTGGTGATCGTGGGCCTGGCCTGCCGCTACCCGGCGGCCGACAACCCGGCCCAGCTGTGGGAGAACGTCCTCAACCGGCGCCAGGCGTTCCGGCCGATGCCGGCCGGCCGGCTGCCGCTGGCCGAGTACGGCGGCGACGGCCCCGACCGGACCACGGTCCGCCGGGCCGCCGTGCTGGACGGGTGGCGCTTCGACCGGGCCCGCTTCCGGATCCCGGGCAGCACCTTCCGGGCCGTGGACCTGTCCCACTGGCTGGCGCTGGAGACCGCCGCGGACGCCCTGGTCGACGCCGGCCTGCCGGAGGGGTCCGGCACCGACCGGTCCCGGGTCGGCGTGGTCATCGGCAACTCGCTGACCGGCGAGTTCTCCCGGGCCGCCGCCATGCGGATCCGCTGGCCGTACGTGCGCCGGGCGGTCGCCGCCGGCCTGGTCGACGGCGGCCTGGAGACGGACGAGGTCGCGGCGCTGCTGGACCGGATCGAGGACCGGTTCAAAGCGCCGTTCCCGGTGCCCGGCGACGAGACCCTGGCGGGCGCGCTGGCCAACACCATCGCCGGCCGGATCTGCAACCAGTTCGACTTCCACGGCACCGGCTACACGGTGGACGGGGCCTGCGCCTCCTCCCTGCTCGCGGTGATCACCGCGGCGGAGGCGGTGGCCGCCGGCCAGCTCGACGTGGCGCTGGCCGGCGGGGTGGACCTCAGCCTCGACCCGCTGGAGCTGGTCGGCTTCTCCCGGGTCGGCGCGCTGGCCGGGGACGAGATGCGGGTGTACGACGCCCGCCCCACCGGCTTCCTGCCCGGCGAGGGCTGCGGCGTGGTGGTGCTGGCCCGGGCCGGGTACGCGCGGGAGCGGGGGCTGCGCCCGTACGGGCGGTTGCTCGGCTGGGCCTCCTCGTCGGACGGCAGCGGCGGGCTGACCCGACCGGAGGAGAGCGGGCAGCGGCTGGCGCTGCGCCGGGCGTACGACCGGGCCGGCATCGAGCCGGGCGCGGTCCGGCTCGTGGAGGGGCACGGCACCGGCACCGCCGTCGGCGACGAGGCGGAACTGCGCGCGCTGCTCGGCGTACGCGGGCCGGCCGCGTCCCCGGCGGTGCTGGGCAGCATCAAGGCGAACATCGGGCACACCAAGGCGGCGGCCGGGGTGGCCGGGCTGATCAAGGCGGTGCTGGCCGTGCACCGGGAGGTGCTGCCGCCGACCACCGGCTGCCGCCGGCCCCACCCGCTGCTCGCCGAGGGTGGCGCGCTGCGGGTCACCGACGAGGCCCGGCCCTGGCCGGCCGGCGAGCGGTACGCCTCGGTCAGCGCGATGGGCTTCGGCGGGATCAACACCCACGTGGTGCTCGGCGGCACGGCTCCGTCGGCGCCCCGGCCGCTCAGCGCGCACGTACGGCGGTTGAGCCGGCCGCACCCCGACCACGAGCTGGTGGTCTGCGGGGCTCCGGACGCGGCGGCGCTGACCGGGCTGCTCACCCGGGTCCGGGCGGCGGCGACCGCGCTGTCCCGCCCCGAGCTGACCGACCTGGCCGCCGGTCTCGCCGCCGCGCACCGCGGGGACGCCCCGGCCCGGTTCGCGGCCGCCGT
>NZ_MUYZ01000348.1:0-6562 GCF_003013775.1 Micromonospora sp. MH33 | reverse complement strand
GCTGCTCCGCTTCTCCGGGGTCGTCATCGAGACCACCCCGGCGCCGGATCCGCCCACCGGGGTGCCGTCGCCGCTGCCGTCGCAGCGGCCCGCCTCCCTCGACGAGGCGCAGCGACACGTGCGCTTCCCGATCCGCGTGCCCGCCGCTCTGGGCGCCCCGGAGCAGGTGCTGGTCGCCGATCCGGACGGCACCGGCACGTACCGGGTGGCGACGCTGCTCTACCGCGGTGGCGCGTTGCGCCTCGACGCCTTCGACGGTCGCCTCGACCCGGTCTTCCACAAGCAGATCGGCGGGCCGGGCGTGGAGTGGGTCACCGTCGACGGCGACTTCGCCGTCTGGATCGGCGGTCCGCACGAACTCGCGTACGTCGACCGTGCCGGCGTGGAACGCGTGGAGACCGCGCGGCTCGCCGCCGCCACCCTGATCTGGGAGGACGCCGGCGTCAGCTACCGGCTGGAAGGCCACCTCACCCGGGACGCGGCGGTCCGGATCGCCGCGTCCCTGGGCTAGCGCGGCTCGCGCCCCGCGACGGGGACAACCGCCACGGGAGGAACCTGCGCCGTCCGGGTGGTGTCGTCAGGGCAGGGGTGCCGTCGACCGGCACCGGCACACATCGCCCGGAGGTGCGAGATGGGTTCATGGGGGAGACTCCTGCTGGGGCCGGTGGTCCTGCTGGCGGGTTGCACCACCGTGGGCCGGCCGGCCACGCCGGCCACCCCGGCGGCGGGTGCACCGACCGGCTGTGCGGCCCGGGTCGAGGCCGGCAGGCTGCCCGAGTGGGCGGACGCCGGGTTCAGCGGGGACACCCGCATGCCCCACGTGTTCGGCGCGAAGGGCGAGATCGTCGCCGTGCTGTTCGGCCAGCCGCTGGCGGTCGGCCGGACGGCGGGACCCAGCAACAAGATCCTCTGGGTTGCCCGGCCGGCGGCCACGCCGTCGCCCGACCCGAGCGCGCCGGCCACCCTCGTCATCACCGCGAGCCTGGACGGCACCACGACCCGGGCGACCCGGGAGGTCGCCGGTGGCCCCGGCCCTTCCATCATCGATCTGCCGCGGGCCGGCTGCTGGCACCTCGAACTCCGCTGGTCCGGGCGCACTGACACCATGGACCTCGTCTACGTCGCCGCCTGAAGGCAGGAACGCCGGCCTCACCCACCTGGTGACTCCGCCTCCGGCGGGGCGGGCGGGACGGCCAGCGCGATGGTGAGGTCGAGGACCGTGGCGGGTTCGTGGAGGCGGTCGCCGTACAGCTCGCGGAGCTTGCCCATCCGGTAGCGGACGGTCTGCGGGTGGACGAACAGGTCGGCCGCCACGTCGTCGCGGCGGCCCTGGTGCAGCAGCCAGGAGCGCAGCGTCTCGGCGAGCCGGTGTGCGGCGGCGGGGGGCAGGTCGGCGAGCGGCGCGAGGGCCTGGGCGCGCAGGTCGGCCAGGCCCTCCGGGTCCATGCTGAGCAGCAGCTCGGCCAGGTGGTGCTCGGTGTCGACCGGTCCGGCGTCCGGTTCGCCGAGGCCGAGGGCGAGCGCCCGGGTGGCCCGCTCGTAGGAGGCGGCGACCCGGTGCCACGGCCGGGCCGGCCCGAGCACCGCCCGGTGCCCGTGCAGCAGCCGGGTGAGCTGGCGGCGCCGGACCCCGTGCATGTCCGGCACCAGCAGGACGGCCAGGTCGTCGGCTGGTTCCATGCCGGGCATGTCCTCGCCGCTCTCCAGGGTCTGCGGGCCGAGCAGGGCGAGCACGGCGCGCAGGTTGCGGCGGGGCAGCAGGACGACGGTGAGGGTCTGCGGGAGCGGCCAGTCGGCCCGTTCCGCGCTGCGCCGCAGGCTCTCCTCGGGTTCGCCGGCGAGCAGCTGCTGGGTGAGGCGTTCCAGGTTGCGGCGGCGGACCCGGCCGGCGCTGGCCAGCTCGTCGGAGTGCCCGGCCACGCTGGCCGCCGACAGCTCGTCGATGTACGCGAACATGAGCTCGGCGAACTCGGCCACCGTCTCGGCGGCCAGACCGCTGCGCACCGTGGTGGCGGAGACCTCCCGCCAGGCCACCCGCGCCCCCACCCGGTACGCGGCCAGCAACGCGTCCATGCTGCGCCCGGAGCGGGCCTCGCCGCTGCCCAGCGCGTACGCGGCCTCCAGGGCCGGCGCCAGCGGCGTGCTCGGGTCGATGGCCTGTGCGCCCTCGATGAGCTGGAGGAAGGTGCCCAGCGCGATGCGCACCGCGTTCTCGATCTTCTCCCGCATGGTGCCGGTGAGCGCGCCGGAGTAGTCGGGGACCTCGGCGGTGATCGCGCTGACCGTCCGTTCGGCCACCACGGGCAGCCGGTCCCGCAGCCGGGCCGCCACCTGCTCGTCGAGTTCGAGATGGGCGCGATGGTGCGCGGCGTCCGACATTTGTTCTCCCCGAACAAGAACCTGCGACTGTTTCACCTTTGCCGGTCAAGATGTTATGCGATCACGCAGTCAAGCTGGTCATATGACCACAACTGCCTCCCGCCGCCCGCAGAAGGTTTCCTTCCGGGACAGGTTGCTGCGGCTGGCCGGCGCGGTCACCACCCCGCTGCTGCCGGGCGACTACCTCGACCTCGTCGCGCCGCTGCGCGCCGGCGCCCCGCTGCGCGGGCGGATCGTCGCCGTCCGCCCGGAGACCCGGGACGCCGCGACGGTGGTCATCCAGCCGGGCCGCGGCTGGCAGGGGCACCTGCCCGGACAGTACGTGCGCCTCGGCGTGGACGTCGACGGGGTACGCCAGTGGCGGGCGTACTCGGTCACCTCGGTGCCGGGCGCCGCGGACGGCCGGATCACCGTCACCGTGAAGGCGATCCCCGACGGCAAGGTCAGCAACCACCTGGTGCGGCGGGTGCGGCCCGGCACGATCGTCCAGCTCGACCAGGCGCAGGGCGACTTCGTCGTGCCGGCGGCGACCCCCGGACGGGTCCTCTTCCTCACCGCCGGCAGCGGCATCACCCCGGTCATGGGGATGCTCCGCGCCGGTCTGCACGAGCGGGCCGACGTGGTGCTGGTGCACTCGGCGCCTACCCGGGACGACGTCATCTTCGGCTCCGAACTGCGGGCGCTCGCCGAGGCCGGCGCGCTACGGCTGGTCGAGCGGCACACCGACACCCACGGGCTGCTCGGCGTCGACGAACTGGCCGACCTGGTGCCCGATCACCTCGACCGGCAGACCTGGGCCTGCGGGCCAATCGGCATGCTCGACGCCGTCGAGGGGTACTGGGAGGCCAACGGGCTCGCCGACCGGCTGCACACCGAGCGGTTCCGGCCCACCGTGATCTCGCCGGGGGAGGGCGGCGCCGTGACGTTCACAGGGGCCGGCGTGACCGTCGAAGCCGACGGGGCCACCCCGATCCTCGACGCCGGCGAGCAGGCCGGCGTGCTGATGCCCTCCGGCTGCCGGATGGGCATCTGCTTCGGCTGCGTCGTCCCGCTCCGGGAGGGCGCGGTGCGCGACCTGCGCAACGGCGATCTCACCACCGCCGTCCCGGGGGACGGCGTGCTCGTCCAGACCTGCGTGTCGGCGGCCGCCGGTACCTGCCACATCGAACTCTGACAGGAGGCCACCCGACGTGACCGTGATCCAGAAAAAGGCCGACAACCCGATCGCCCACCTCACCGCCGCGGACATCGAGATCATCGGCAAGGAGCTGGACGCGATCCGGGACCGGGTGATCGCCGACCGGGGTGAGCGGGACGCCCGCTACATCCGCAAGGTGATCAAGACCCAGCGGACGCTGGAGCTGAGCAGCCGCGCGGTGCTGCTCTTCTCGCTCTTCCCGCCGGCCTGGATCGTCGGCACGGCCGGCCTCACGGTCGCCAAGATCCTCGACAACATGGAGATCGGGCACAACGTCCTGCACGGGCAGTGGGACTGGATGCGTGACCCGAAGATCCACTCCACCACCTGGGACTGGGACCACGTCTCCCCGGCCGAGCAGTGGAAGCACTCGCACAACGAGCTGCACCACCGTTACACCAACGTGGTCGGCAAGGACAACGACCTCGGCTACGGCATCATGCGGGTCGACGAGGACCAGCCGTGGCGCCCCATGTACCTGGGCCAGCCGTTCTACAACCTGGTCAACGCCTGCTTCTTCGAGTACGGGATCGCCGCGTACGACCTGGAGCTGGGGGACAACCTGAAGAACGGCAAGCACAAGGACCCGGCGTTCCGGGCCCGCGCCAAGGCGGTCGGCCGCAAGATCCGCCGCCAGGTGCTCAAGGACTACGTGCTGCACCCGCTGCTGTCCGGCCCGTCGTTCCTGTCCACGCTCGCCGCCACCTTCACCGCGAACCTGCTCCGCAACCTGTGGAGCCATTCGGTGATCATGTGCGGGCACTTCCCGAACGGCGTGGAGACCTTCGAGAAGACCTCCATCGAGGGCGAGACCCGCGGCGAGTGGTACCTGCGGCAGATGCTCGGCTCGGCCAACATCAGCGGCAGCCGGCTGCTGCACATCATGACCGGCAACCTGTCGTACCAGATCGAGCACCACCTCTTCCCCGACCTGCCGAGCAACCGATACCAGGAGATCGCCCCGCAGGTCCGGGCGCTGTTCGACCGGTACGGGCTGAAGTACACCACCGGCCCGCTGCCCAAGCAGGTCGCCTCCGCCTGGTGGAAGGTGATCCGGCTGTCGCTGCCGAACCGGCGCGCCGACCGCCGCCAGCCGGTGGCCCCGGCCCCGCTGGTCTCCTCCGGCACGGCCTGACCGGCCGCCGCCCACCGGAGAGGTATTCCGGTGGGCGGCGCCGCCGCCGATCGGCTACCGTCATGGGCGTGGACCTCAGGCGCAGCACCACCGCCGCGACCGCGCGAGCTTCCCGCTCGCCGGTTGCCGCCGCCTGACCTGCCCCATTCCCCGCCGGCGACCGGAAACGGTCCGCCGGCGTCGTCGTGTCACGCCACCGCCCGTGCGGCGGACCGTCCGGTCGTCGATCGAACCGGAAGGCCCCTGCCATGACACCCGACCAGATCGTCCGCACCTTCGTCGACCACTACCACCGCCGGGGCCACCGGGACGCGCTGGAGAACTCGCTGATCCCGCCGCCCGGCGACCCGGTCCTCTTCACCACCTCCGGCATGCACCCGCTCACCCCGTACCTGCTGGGGCGCCCGCACCCCGGCGGCCGGCGGCTGGTCAACGTGCAGCGCTGCCTGCGCACCACCGACCTCGACGAGGTGGGTGACCGGACCCACCTGACCGTCTTCGACATGCTCGGCTCCTGGTCGCTCGGCGACTACGACATCGCGACCAGCCTCCGCTGGGGCTACGAGCTGCTCACCGAGGGCTTCGGCATCGACCCGGGGCGGCTGCACGCCACCGTCTTCGGCGGCGACGAGCAGGTCGGCCCGGACGAGACCGCGCTCGCCACCTGGACCGGGCTGGGTGTGCCGGTCGAGACCACCGGCACGGAGAACTGGTGGTCCAACGGCCCGACCGGCCCGTGCGGGCCCGACTCGGAGATCTTCGTGTGGACCGGGGACGGCCCGCCGGCCGGCAGCCCGGGCACCGACGAGCGCTGGATGGAGGTCTGGAACCACGTCCAGATGCGCCACCACCGGCACCCCGACGGCCGGCTGACGCCGCTGCCGATGTCCAGCATCGACACCGGGATGGGCCTGGAACGCCTGGAGATGGTGCTGCGCGGCGGCCGGTCGGTCTTCGAGGGAGCGGGCCTGACCCCGTGGGTAGGCGCGGTCCGCGACCGGTGGGACCTGCGCGGCGAGGACCTGCGGGTGGTCGCCGACCACCTGCGCTCCGCGGTGGTCGTCCTCGGCGACGGGGTACGGCCCAGCAACACCGGCCGCGGCTACGTGCTGCGCCGGCTGGTCCGGCGGGCGCTCACCGTGCTGTGGCGCGACGACCCGGCGCGCGGCCTGACCGGGCTGCCGCTCGACGCGTACCGCGACACGCTGCGGCGGTTCCGGCAGGAGGCGGAGGCCGGTCCGCTGCGCGAGCTGCTGCTGGACGAGGAGCGGCGGTTCCGTGGCCTGCTGGAGCGGGGCCGGCCGCTGGTCGACCGGGTACGCGCGCGCGGGCCGCTGACCGAGCGCGACTACCACTGGCTGCACGACACCCACGGGCTGCCCCGGGACCTGGTCGACGGCCTGCTCGCCGGGGCGGCCTGACCGGCGCCGGTGGCCGTGCCGGTGACCCGGTGTCAGACTCGGCAGCGGAGACCGCTCGCAGCGAGGGATGTGGTCGCATGACCGGGTACGAGGTCCGGCCGGACGTGGAGACGGTGACGCTGCTCGGCGCCCGGGTCACCGTCACCGACGCCGCCGCGCTGCTCACCGCCGCCCAGGACGGGCCGGTGGAACTGCTGGCCGGCGGTGACTTCCCCGCGCCGGTGCGGGAGGTGCGCTGCACCGTGCGCACCGACAGCCGGGACGGGCGGCCGGTGCACCGCTTCGAGGCGTACCTGCGGGCGGACGCCCCGCTGCCGGGCGCGGGCCTGTTCGCTCTCGGCCTGGCCGGACCGGTCGGGCTGCTGCTGGCCCAGCGGCTCGCCGTCCGGGGTGGCGACGGGCCGGCCGCCGCCGTCGGACGGGTCGCGG
>NZ_MUYZ01000347.1:0-6580 GCF_003013775.1 Micromonospora sp. MH33 | reverse complement strand
CCTGCCCGGCCGCCGGAGCGGCGCCGCCGTCCTGCCCGGCCGCCGGAGCGGCGCCGCCGTCCTGCCCGGCCGCCGGGCCGCGTCCGCGCTGTTCCTCGGCGTACTCCGCGCGGCGGCGGTCGAGGTCGCGCTTCCACTCCAGGGCGATGCGCTGGTCCCAGTACGGCTGGAGCAGCCTGCGGACCGGCTCGTCCAGGTGCACGGACACGTCCGGCTCACAGGTGAACGTGACGCCGCCGCGCTCGTAGCACCAGGGGAGCGCGTTGTCGCCGGTCATCGCATCGTCCAGTGCGATCATGACCGCCCGGGGGCGGTCCGGCGGGATCTCCGCGGCGCACCGGACAGCGATGCGCCGCAGCCGTTGCGTCGCCTGTGGCTGGAAGTAGTCGAGGTACCAGCCGAAGAGTTCCGGCCGCGCGGTGTCGGAGGTCCAGGTGAAGGTCGCCCGGACCACGAAGTGGTAGACCTGCCCCTGCGCCGGCACCAGCAGGGTCGGCGCCACCCGCCGGTCGACGAGCGTCACCGGTGAGGCCTCCGCCTCCGCCCACCGCAACTGGTCCAGCAGGGGCCGGGCCGCCGCCCACAACCGCTTCGCCCCGTGCCGCGTGGCCGTCCACAGTTCCCGGGCACGGGTGAGCCACTGTTCCCGCCGGTCCGGCGCCGGTACCCCGCCCCAACCGCCCTCGACGCTCTGGCCGCGGCCGGCCCCCGGGCTGCCGCCGTCCGTGTCGCCGGCGCGGGAGCCGCCGTCTTCGCCGGGCGTCCCGGTCATCGCACCCCTCTCCGGTCGAGCCGCCGCGCGTCGTACGGCCGCGCCGGTGCGGGGTCGGTGCGGCCGTTCGAGGGGTGTGCGGAGGCGCCAGGCCGGTCCTCCGCCGTCCCACGCTAACAAGCCGGCGCAGCGGCGCACGGCAGCCGCGCGGGGGTCGGGGCGGTCGCGGTCGGCCGGGGCCGGCGCGCCGTTCGTGGACGTCATGATGGCTGACGGACCGGTGACAGGACACCCGCCGGGCGGCCGCGACCGGCTGAGGCCGCAGCGTACATGCCGTTCCACCGATCGTTTCCGGGCGCGTCCGCCGGGAAGAGTGCGGCGACCTGGAATCGACGCATGAAAACTTGTGGATGTTCGGCCGCTGTCGACTGTCCTGTTGAACTGGTCGGATGGCGGGACGGACATCGCCGTTCGACGACAGGAGGGACCGTGCGCACACCATCGCGTGCGACGACGGGGGCCACCGCGCTGCTACTCGCGGCCGGGCTGGTCCTGACCGCGGGAGCTGGCGGCCAGGCGGCACCCCGGGACGAGCTTCCGACCCAGGCGCAGCCCGGCCACCTGCCGGGCGACAGCCACGACAGCAAGACCCGGGACAACCGGAAGGGACGGGCCGCGCCGACCGACCGCCAGCAGGACCGGGCCGCGGCGCTCGGCGCCCGGGTCCGCTGGACCGACTTCGGTACGCCCGCCATGCTCACCGCGACGGGCCAGCCGCTCGCCACCGGCCTGCCCGCCGACCCGGCCGCCGCCGCGCGGGCGTACGTGGCCGCGAACCGGGACGTGCTGGGGCTGACCGCCGAGGGTGCCGCCGCGCTGGAGCAGCTGACCGTCGCGCCGATGGGGGACGGCGCGACCGTGCTGTTCCGGCAGCGCTTCGGCGACCTGCCCGCCGCGGTCGACGGCATGCTGGCCGTCGGCGTCCGCGGCGGGGTGGTCTGGCACGTCAGCTCGTCCCTGGCCCGCGACGGCGGGGTGCCCGCCCCGGTTACGATCAGCGCCGACCAGGCACGGCAGGCTGCGGCGGCCGACGCCGGCCTCACCGACCCGACGGTCCTGCGTACCTCGCTGGTCGCCGTGCCGACCGCGGACCGGGGGCCGCGTGCGGCGTACGAGGTGGTCCTCGGCGCGGACGTCACCGGCGCGGACCCGGCGGCCTTCGCCACCTACGTGGACGCCCGCGACGGCAGCGTGCTGGTCCGCGAGGACCTGGTCGACCACGACGTGGACAACCCGTCGTGGGAGGTCTTCCCGAACTCCCCGTCGGTCGACAAGTCCTCTACGGACACCCGGGTGCGCTGGTGCGCCCGGCCGGCGGCAGGCTGCGACGAGGTGGTCGGCGTGCCCGGGCACCCCGCGTGGGACGTCGACCCGGCCACCGGCACGTCCACCACCACGACGAGAGGCAACAACGCCTTCGCCGTGCAGAACTGGTTCAGCAACGACCCGTTCAGCGTGGGCACCGAGACGGCCACGCCGCGCCCCGACCGGAACTACGCGTACCCCTGGACCAACCAGTGGTACGAGCAGAAGTGCGGCCCGGACACCTTCACCTCGCCGCGGGCCAACGACATCGACGCGGCCCGGGCCAACCTGTTCGCCATGCACAACCGGATGCACGACTGGTCCTACCACCTGGGCTTCACCGAGGCGACCTGGAACATGCAGCGGGACAACCTCGGCCGCAGTGGCCTGGGCAACGACCCGGAGCAGGGCAACGCGCAGGCCGGCGGTGTCACCGGCGGCCCGCCGGCGTTCGCGGCCCGCAACAACGCCAACCAGATCACCCCGCCGGACGGCATCGCCCCGACCACCAACATGTACCTGTGGCAGCCGAGCGCCGGCTCGTTCTACGCGCCCTGCGTCGACGGCGACTTCGACATGTCGGTCATCGCCCACGAGTACGGCCACGCCGTCAGCGGCCGCATGATCGCCGGGCCGAACGCCGGGGTCAGCTCCCCGCAGGGGATGAGCGAGAGCTGGTCGGACCAGCTCGCCATGGAGTACCTGTACGAGCACGGGTACGCGGCACCGGGCCGGAAGGGCTTCACCATCGGCGAGTACACCACCGGCGACCCGAACGCGGGCATCCGCAACTACAACATGAGCGACAGCCCGCTCAACTACAGCGCGATCGACTACGACTTCGTCGGCCTCCAGGTGCACGCCTCCGGTGAGGTCTGGAGCGCGACCAACGCCGACATCCGGGCGGCCATGATGGCCCGGTACGGCGCGGGCGACGCGGCCCTGCAGAAGTCCTGCGCCGACGGGGCGACGCCGGTGACCGCCTGCCCGGGCAACCGGCGCTGGATCCAGCTGGTCTTCGACTCGTTCCTGCTCATGGCGGTCAGCCAGGTCAGCATGGTCGACGCCCGGGACGCGATGCTCGCCGCCGACCGGATCCGCTTCGGCGGGGCCAACCAGGACCTGCTCTGGAACGCGTTCGCCGCCCGGGGCCTCGGTGAGACCGCGGCCAGCGTCGGCAACGCCGACGTCAACCCGACGCCCGGCTTCACCTCCCCGTACGCGAACGAGGCGGTGCTGCGCTTCCGGCCGGTGGACGACGAGGTCGTGCCGGGGGCGCAGCTGTTCGTCGGCCGCTACCAGGCGCGGGCCGTGCCGGTCGCGGACACCGACGCGGCGACCCCGCTGACCGACGAGGTCCGGCTGGTTCCCGGCACGTACGAGTTCGTGGTCCGGGCGCCGGGCTACGGGCACGTCCGGGTCGGCCCGGTGACCGTGAAGGCCGGCCAGGTCCGCGACCTGCCGGTCAAGCTGCGCCGTAACCTCGCCTCGACGGCTGCCGGCGCGACGGTCGGCGGGGACGGGATCAACCTGGCGCAGATCGCCGACGACGACGAGGCCACCAACTGGGCCTCGCTGGGCGCGCCGGTCGCCGGCCGGCAGGTCACCGTCGACCTGGCCGGGGGTACCCAGCAGGTCCGCCGGGTGCAGGTCAGCGCCATGCTGCGCCCGCCGGTGGCGGGCGACGCGGACGCCGGCACGCAGAACCGGTTCTCCGCGCTGCGTCAGTTCCGGGTCCTCGCCTGCACGGCGGGGGACGGGGTGAGCTGTGCCGACGCGGCGGACTACCGGGCCGTCTACACCAGCCCGGCGGACGCCTTCCCGTCGGTGGCGCCCCGGCCCCGGGCCCCGGAGCTGATCGTCCGGTCCTTCGACATCCCGCGGACCAAGGCCACCCACCTGCGGGTCGAGGTGGTGACCAACCAGTGCACCGGCGCGCCGGACTACGCCGGTGAGCAGGACGCCGACCCGCGGGCGGCGACCGACTGCGCCACCGCCAGTCCGCAGGCGCAGAACGTGCGGATCGCCGAGTTCCAGGCGTTCGCGCAGTAGGCGACGGGGTGCGGGTGGGCGGCGCCCGCCCGCACCCCTTGCCAGGCATCGTCAAGCATCACTACATTCATCGGCGGGCGCCGCCGTACGGCGGCTGCACGTCCCGCCCGAGCCGGGCAGTTCCGGTACGCGCCGTCGCGCGCGTCGGCACGCGAGGTCCCCGCAGCTTTCGCGCCGCCGGTCCGTTGACCGGCGGCCCGCCGAGAGGACCCCGATGAGGATCTCCCACGCCCGTCTCGCCCCGCTCGTGGCGGCCGTCACCACCCTGGCCGCCGCCGCCGTCGTCACCCCGTTGCTGGCCGGCCCGGCCGCCGCCGCGCAGGGCTGCCAGGTCGACTACCGCCCCAACGTGTGGCCGGGCGGATTCACCGCCACCGTCCGCGTAGCCCCCGGCGACACCGCCGTGAACGGCTGGACGGTCAGCTGGACGTACCCCGGCGACCAGCGGATCACCGGCGCCTGGAACGCTGTGGTCAGCCAGTCCGGCGCCACCGTCACCGCCCGCAACGCCGCCTGGAACGGCAGCGTGCCGGCCGGCGGCGCGACCGAGTTCGGCGTCCAGGGCGCGGTCGGTTCGGCCGCGCCGGCGCCGACCGGCTTCACGCTCAACGGCGTGCCGTGCAACGGCGCGCCGCCCGGCCCGACCACCGCGCCGCCCTCGCCGTCCGGTTCGCCGACGATCTCCCCGAGCCCGACGTCGACCACCTCCCCGAGTCCGACGATCTCGCCGAGCCCGACCGGGCCGCCGCCGGCCGGCTGCGCCGGCGCGGTGCTCTGCGACGGGTTCGAGAACCAGAGCGGGTCCACGCCCTCCGGCGACTGGACCGTGGTGCACCCGGACTGCGCCGGCACCGGCGCCGCCGCCGTGGACACCGCCACCGCCCACCGCGGGGGCCGGTCCGTCCGGATCGACGGTGGGGGAGGCTACTGCAACCACGTTTTTGTCCGCGCCAACCGCGATCTCTCCGGGGTGGGGACGGTCCGCTACGGCCGGCTCTGGGTACGGCACACCACCGCCCTCCCCGCCGACCACGTCACCTTCCTGGCCATGACCGACGCCGCCGACGGCAACCGTGACCTGCGGATGGGTGGTCAGAACGGGGCGTTGCAGTGGAACCGGGCCTCGGACGACGCGACCCTGCCCGAGCAGAGCCCGGCCGGCGTGGCGCTGAGCGTGCCGCTGCCCATTGGCCGCTGGTCCTGCGTGGAGTTCATGGTGGACGGGAGCACCGGGCAGTTGCGTACCTGGCTCGACGGCGCCGCGGTCGCCGGGCTGACCGCCGACGGCGTGCCGACCCACGACGTCGACGGGCAGTGGTACGGCCGCACCTGGCGCCCCCAGCTCACCGACCTCAAGATCGGCTGGGAGAGCTACGGCGGGGCGGCCGACACGCTCTGGTTCGACGACGTGGCGCTGGGCGCCACCCGGATCGGCTGCTGACCCGCCCGGGCCGGGCGGTCCGGTGGGGCCGCCCGGCCACGGTCGATCATCGAGCGTTCACCCGGCATTCGGAGCAAGGTCGCCGGGCGGGTCTGTACGCCGGGGAGGATCACCGCCAGACTGGGCGCGATCGGACAACGACACCGGTCGATGTTGTCGCCCAGTTCGGGGAGGATCCCTTGACCACGCTCGCGACCCCGCTCCGCTCCACCGGCGCTCGCGTACGCCGAGCCCTCGGCGCGTGCGCCCTGCTCACCGCCATGGTCGCCGCCGCGCTCGTCGGGCCGCCTGCGGCCTCCACCCGGCTCGCCGAGCCGGCCCAGGCGGCTGTCTACAGCTCCTGCACGATGACCCGCTGCGCGGACGCCCGCACCGCGCGCTCGGGCTGGTCCGCCAAGAGTTTCCCGACCAGCCGCGGCTGGTACTCGTGGAGCGGCGGCCTGTGCAACTTCGCCGGCGGCCGGTTCTACAACTACGAGGGGCAGCTCCCCACCAACGCCACCTACTACGAGTACGACGTCTACCCGCGCGCCTGCGGTGCCGCCCGGGACGCGTACCGGATCGTGGTCAACAAGAGCACCGGGGCGACCTGGTTCTCGCCCGACCACTACGCCAACTTCTACCGGCTCTGACAGGCGTCGGGGCGGGTCGGGCCGGCGCGCCCGACCCGCGTCGACCGGAAAGGATCGACCGATGGGCGCAGCGTCCCCGCACCCGCCGGCCTGGCTCGTCCTCGACGCCGGGCCGGAGCCCGAGCCGGCCGGTGTGCCGGTGGCCGGGACGGCCGCCCGGACCCGCGCCGGCCTGTACGAGGCGCTGGCCGAGGCCCTGCCCCTGCCCGCCTGGTTCGGGCGCAACTGGGACGCCCTCGCCGACGTGCTGGCCGACCGGCTCGACACCGGCCCGCTGACCCTCGTCGTCCGGGACGCGGCGGACCTGCTCGCCGACGAGCCGCCCGCCCAGCTCGGCACCCTGCTCGACGTGCTCGGCGGGGTCGCCGCCGGCGGCCA
>NZ_MUYZ01000346.1:0-6657 GCF_003013775.1 Micromonospora sp. MH33 | reverse complement strand
TGCTCGCCAACGGCGACTTCGACCGCTACTGGACCTACCATCTGGGCCAAGAACACCAGCGCAACCACCAGGCCCGCTACCAACTCGCTGCTTGACCTACGAAGTCACTCCCAGCAATCCGCACCCCTCGCCGATGTCAGCGGCCTGAGTAGTGTGCGGCCCGGCGGCGCCAGCGCCAGAGCAGGGCGCATGCGGGCGCGGCCAGGGTGGCGTATACCTGGGGTCTCGCCAGGGTGAAGGCGGTCATGGACCAGCGTGCCGCCGAACGCTCCTACGGCACGCCCGAGGAACTGCTGACTCCGGCCGTCGGGTGGAATCTCGCCGCGTTGCGCAGGGCGTGGAACGCGGCCAAGTCGGATGTGACGCCGTGGTGGGCTGAGTGCTCCAAGGAGGCGTACAACACCGGCCTGGACAACCTGGCGCGCGGCTTGAAGAACTGGTCCGACTTCCGGGCAGGCAAGCGTGCCGGTCGGCGCGTGGGATTTCCGCGGTTCAAGTCCCGCCGTCGCGCCACCCCCAGCGTCCGGTTGCCTGCCGTCTGTGCTGGTGCCAGGCCAGCACCAGGGACGGGGCCACGTGGGCCCCGTTTTCGCTGGGGTCGTCAGCCGACTCGCGGCATGGAACGGCGCCGGGTCCGTGGCCGGACCCGGCGCCTATTGCTGCTGGTTAGGCGGAGATGGAACGGACGGTGTTGAACAGGTTCGCCACCTGGTTGCCGTAGTACGGCGAGAACATGTACTGCGGGAGGGCGTTGTACTTGAAGTCGTTGTGGCCGTTCAGGTAACCCCAGTTACCGTCGAACTGCATCAGCCAGCCCCCGCCGGAGGAGCCACCGGTCATGTAGTTGACCATGTAGATGGTGCCGCCGCCCCCGTCGTAGGTGGGGCCGTTCTCCGCGGTGAGCAGCTGCCCGTTGAACGGGGCCGCCTGGGGGTAGCCGAAGGCGTATACGTACTGGCCGATCGGGAAGTTCCAGCCGATCCCCTGGCCGCCGAGGTAGTCGCAGATCCGCCAGCCATTGACGCGGCCGATCACGGCCGACCCGACGTCGTTGGCGAAGTCGTTGTTGTTGTTGAAGAAAGCCGTGGTGGCCCAGAGCTGGATGGCGGACCACTGGCCGTAGGGGGCCACGCCGTTGCTGTAGTTCGGCACGAAGATCCAGTTGCTCGCGAACACCCCGCCACCGGTGAGGCAGTGGGCCGCCGTCCACACCGAGGACTTGCCCTCGGTGTTCACGATGGTCCCCGAACAGACGTAGTTGAGGCCGTTGAGGGTGAAGAAGACCTTGCCGGAGGTGCGGGCCACCGGGTGGCCGACGGGGTAGTTGGGGTAGTAGGCCTGCGTTCCGACGTCGGAGGAGTCGTCCGTGGAGGCGCTCGCCTTCGGCGTGGCCGCGGGCGCGGCCGGCGCCACGCTACCGGACGGCCCCTGCGGACCGGTGATGCTCTTCGCCGAGCCCTGGACGCGGTCGCGCTTGGCGAGCGCCGCCTTCACCGAGGGGATCTCGGTGTCCGGCTTGGCCACCTTCATGCGCTCCGGGCTCCAGTACGTCGTCAGGGCGCGCTGCCGGGCGTCAGCGCCGGTGCCGGTGACCGTGCGGGCCACGTCCGGGCTGAGCTGGGCCGGGCTGCTGATGACATCGCTGTTCGGCCCGGCCGGGGTGGCGGGGGCCGCGACGGCGACGCCGGGACTGGTGACTCCGGACAGGGCGAGGGCTGCGACCAACCCGATGGCGATGCGTTGGATTCTCACGTGCAACCTCCATAGAGGGATGACAATGGGCGGAGTCAGGATGCCATCGGTCACTCGGCCGCGAGTTAACTAAATGTGACGTAATTTGAGCGAAGGGTGACAGTGGAGGGACTCTAGCGAAGACTGAGCCGGCCCCGGTTCTGCGGTTCCGGCAGCACGTCGAGGATGCTGAGCTTGACTGCGCGTAGGCACGTCGGATGTCACCGTTGAGACTTCTATCGGCGCGACGCCGCAGTACGAGGCGAAGGCAGACGGCGACCGGAGCCTGCGGACAGCGCCGGAGCGAGCCAGGATCCTCGCAGCGAGAACGTCTCCGATGCCGTGCAGATCGGAAGGTCGTGCCAGACGCCGCGACCCCGGCGGACATCGTTGCCGTTACCTCGGCGACGCGTCGATCTAGTGCCGTGACCACGAACGTTCACGGTGTTGGTTGACACGCCGGCTGGCCTGTCGGCTGGGCGGCATCGCGGCGGTCAGGCTGTGGCGGTGGCAGAACCTGTACGCGTTGCGGCGGCTCAGTGACCAGGAGGGTCAGCAGCTGCTCAGAATCACCCGCCGGGGACCGGTTCACCGATCCGACTGCGACGGGCGATGGTCGTGCTCGCCTCGGCCGGCGGGAACACGGTGCCGGCCATCGCCCGCCTGGTCCAAGCCGACGAAGACACGATCCGGCAGGTCATCCACCAGTTCAACGAGATGGGGAGACCTTCGGTGAGCGGTTGGCCGTCCCCGCCTGATCAGTCCTGACGGGGAGCAGTTCATCGTCGAGACAGCCAACACCAGCCCCGAGAAACTGGGGCGATCGTTCACCCGGAGGAGCATCCGCAAGCTCGCCGATCACCTGCGCGTTCACTGCGATCGGCGGATCCGGATCGGACGGGAACGGCTGCGGCAGATCCTGCACTGGCACCGGATCACCTTCCAGCGGACCAAGACGTGGAAGGAGTCCACCGACCCGCAGCGTGACGCCAAACTCGCTCGGATCGAGTACGTCAGCAGCCGCTTCCCGCAGCGGGTGTTCGCGTTCGACGAGTTCGGCCCCCTGGTGATCCGTCCGCAGGCACGGGCCGGGTGGGCGCCGGCCGGGCACCCGCACCGACTGCCCGCGAACTACCACAAGCTGCACGGGGTCCGGCAGTTCCACGGCTGCTACTCCGTAGGCGACGACCAACTCTGGGGCGTCGTCCGCCGTCGTAAGAGCGCCGCGAACACCCTCGCCGCACTCAAGTCGATCCGCGCCGCCCGTCCGGACGGCGCGCCGATCAACGTGATCCTGGACAACCTGTCCGCGTACAAAGGCCGAAAGATCCGGGCGCCGATGGGATTCAGGGTGATCTCCCGGCGGGTAAGTTCACGGGGAAGCCCGGTCAGCCAGCCAGGTGCAGCCTCCAAGGGCGCAATCCGGAGCAGCGGTGCGACGACGTCGGCGAAGCTTGGTCCCGCGTGAAGGTGATCAGCACGCATCCCGGCGGGTACGTCAAACGTGGGGAGCTGGACGGTGCGTAGTCCGCGTCGGTGAGCGGCATCGCGCAAGCTCTGAGCCGAGGCTGTCAGGCGCGGCGGCAGGACAAGTGTCACGACCGATGATCCTGCCCAATACGCCGACACCGTTACAGCGGTTATCAGGCGTTCCGGGGCGCCGGGTGACGGAGCGCGGGTGGCCTCTTCGACAGCAACGGCTGTCGGCTGTTTCAAGGAGGCGGGAGATTCCGCCCAGGTCAGCGAGCCGATCCGCCCGGTCTGGGAGGGTCGACGCCCAATCAGCGGGGTTCAGGGTTCCGGTCCGCTCCGGCGGTTCGGACCACGGCTAGGGGTTGCAGTCGCACCACCTGCGCTGTCCAGCAGTCCGACGATTCGGTCGCGACCTCTGCTCCGCAGCTGCACACCAAGTTGGGGCCATCGCATCCGTCTAGACCGCAGCAGCCGTTGCGGCGCCGGTGGTCGGGATGTAGACGACGCACAAGCAGGTCGTCCGGGTTGATCAGGACAGTATTTCGGGGTCCCACGGAGACTAGGAACCGCTCGTTGCCAGGGCTCGGCACGTGGGGAGGTCCGAACGGATCGGCGTCGACGGCAAACCTCCCAACGGGCACCCATGCCGGACAGTGTTCACCGGGTTGGAGGTCAGACGGAGATGCCGGCTCGGGCAGCTTCGCGAACGGCATCTCATCCAGGTCGTCTGTGAGCGTGGCTCTGCAACGAAGGCACGCGAACACCGTCATGGAGAGAAGTGTGGCAGCCGCGGGATCCGGCGCTGGCGGGGGCACGTCGACGTCAACGGCGCCTGCCGCGCAACTGGGCGCTCGTCAGGCGGATGGCGGCGACGAGCGGATCGGGAGGCGGGGCGTCAGCCGATGCGGTACTGGTCGCCGTAGACGGCGAAGATCAGCGGTGTGTTCAGGTCGAGGTTACCGTTGTTGAGGAAAACCCTCTGGGCGGTGTCGACGCGGGAGGTGTCGGAGTGGGCCTCCTCCTTCCTCATCTCGGCGACGCGCTCGTCGAGGAAGGCGTGCAGCCAGGTCCGCTCGTCGCCGCCCTGCGTCGGCGGCTTCGCCCGGGCGAGGGCGCGGCTGCGGATCGCCCGCATGCCCTCGTAGCCGTGCATCGCGGCCGCGTCGTAGTAGGCGAACTGGCCGAGCGCCCGTACGCCGTCGGTCTTGCCGTCGCGGACCGAGGGGTTGAAGTAGACGCGGTCTCGCTCGGCTTCCTGCGCGGCCCGGAACACGGGGTCGGTGGCGGCGGTCCGCCAGTCGCGGGGGAAGTTCGGGTCGAGGCCGGCGTGTGAGTCACTGCCGTTGACGGCGCGCAGGGCCGGCAGGTAGCCCGCCAACACATTGCCGGGCTTGGTTCTCGTGTACACCTCCACCAGTTCCAGCATGTCGCCGGTGCCGGAGCAGAAGCCGATGATGCCGGCGGTGTAGCCCCGCCTATCACCGATGTCCTCGATGTAGGAGAACTGTGCGCGCCAGTCGAGCGAGGAGTTCTCCGCCGCCGAGACGATCTGCATGGCGACGTCCTTCTTCGCCGGATCGTCGAGGGAGGCGCCGGTCTGGGCCGACGGGCTGGGCGTGGTGCCGCCGCCGGGCAGGATCCACCGCTGGTTGGCGCATCGAGTGCGGCCTGGGCGCGGTCCGGGTGCTCGACGTCAAGGCAATGTGCGAGCTGTACGGGGTCTCCACAGAGCTGACCGAGGCGATGAAAGGGCTAGCCGCGGAGACGAAGTCGAAGGGGTGGTGGCACGCGTACGGGGCCGCGGTACCGAACTGGTTCGAGCTATACGTCGGCTTGGAGTCCGCGGCCGCCCACCTCCGGGAATACGGAGACAACTTGATCCCCGGCTTGCTTCAGACCCGCGCCTATGCCCTGGGCCTCTACCAGCCCGGCAGCCGGCTCAACGCTGAAGAACGCGAGCGTGCGGTCGAGGTGCGACTCCAGCGGCAGAGTCTTCTAACCCGCAGGCTGCCGCAGGCCCCACGTTTGGACACGGTGTTGTCCGAGGCGGTACTCCGGAGGACGGTCCGTGGACCAGGGGTCATGACAGGCCAGCTCACCCGTTTGGTCGAAGTCTCCGAACTACCGAACGTTTCCCTGCGCGTCGTGCCCTTCGCTGCCGGCCCTCACCCGGGATCAGTCGCCGACTCGTTCGTCATCCTCGATTTTCCCGCCAGCAAGGGAGGCCGATCCCCCGAGCCGTCCGTCGTCTACAGCGAGTCCCTCACCGGAGCGCTCTACCTGGACAAGCCCGACGAATTGCGCGCCTATGAGAACGCCTGGACTGGGCTGGATGCGCTGGCCTTGAGTGAGGCAGAATCAAGGGACATGATCAAAAGAGTCATCGGAGAGGGGCGCCATGACTGACCTGACCGGCGCCGTCTGGCGCAAGAGCACCCGCAGCGGCGACAACGGCGGCAACTGCGTCGAGGTCGCCACCAACCTTCCCGGCATCGTCGCCGTACGGGACTCCAAAAACCCCGGCGGCCCTCTATTGAGCTTCGAGCCGGCTGCCTGGGCCGCGTTCGTGGCCACCATGAGAAGCGACAGGTCCGCCTGAGTCGGGCGTCAGGACCCCCGCGCCATGTGACGGAGTCCAAGGCGCTTCAGGATCATCCCAGGCAGTTCCTCGGTATCCAGACGGTACGGACGCCATCGATCATTGGCCGAGGCCTTCATCGACGCGCTCAGACTGGTCGCCTACTCGACGCTTCGGGCGTATGGCGTTCCCTTGCCCGGTAGCGGATCATCGTTGGGGTGCAAGCGAGCATCACCCTCGTTGACGACCCGGCTGACCAACTGGCGTCGCTCTTCTCCTGGCTCCAGCGCGACGACGAACTGCGTGGTCGGATCAAGTCAGTTACAGCGGGGCTGAAGCCGGATGACATGGGCGGCGTCACGGAGATGTTGACCGTGGCGCTCGGGAGCGGCGGGGCGGTAGCCGCGCTCGGCGGCACGTTGAGCGCATGGCTCTCGGTTCGTCGCGCCAAGATCAGTGTCGAGATCACCACCGGTGACACGTGTCGGCGCGTCGAGATTGACGCCGCGAACGCAGGCACCGCCACCCGTCTGTTGCGGGAGGCGTGCGAGGCAGCTGGCGAGAACTCATGAGCGCCCGCCTGCCGGACCGGCAACTCTCCAATGCCCTGCTGATCGGCGCAGCGCATTTCGCGAGCGGTGCGATCGGCGACCTGCCGTCGGTGAGCAACAACGTATCCGCGCTGGCAGAAGTCCTCACCGACCCGGTTACTGGAGTGGTCGATCCCTCCCGATGTCGCCAACTGATCGACCCACGCGCTCAAAACGAAGTCGGCACCGCTCTCAACGAAGCCGTCAAGAGCAATGCTCGAAACCTGTGGATGAGCGTCGGGAGGCGTACCCTCCCGGCGACGCTCCATGTCCAAGGAATCGAGT
>NZ_MUYZ01000345.1:0-6710 GCF_003013775.1 Micromonospora sp. MH33 | reverse complement strand
GCCGGCTGCTGGCCGACCCGCGTACCGCCGACGCGCCGCCGGTGCTGCGGGCCTGGGCGCTGCTCGGAGTGGCGCGGCTCGCCGCCGAGCACGGCGCCGGCGGTGCGGAGCTGCCGGCGGCCCGGGACGCGTTGGCCACGTTCCGGGCGGCCGGTGAGGTGACCGGTGAGCTGTCGGCCCGTTCGATGCTCTGCGTGCTCCTGCGCGGTGCCGGCGCTAACGGCGAGGCCCGCGAGCAGGCCGAGGCGGCGCTGGAGCTGGCCACCCGGCACGGTCGGGTACGCGAGATGGCGGTGGCCCAGTACCACCTCACCTGGCACGACGTGCGGGTCGCGGACCTGGCCGGCGCGCGGCGCCGGCTGGCCGCGGTCGACCGGCTGGCCACCCAGTGCGGGGAGCAGCGGCTCCGCCTGATGGCCCGCGCCGGCCTGGCCGAGGTGACCCGGCTGGAGGGCCGGTACGTCGACGCGGTCGAGCAGGGGCGGCGGGTGGCGAGCGCGCTCGTCGAGTTGGGCGACCCGGGGCGGCGGCGCCAGGTGGTCGGCACGATCGGGCTGGCGCTCGCCCTCGAAGGGCGGGTGGAGGAGGCGCTGGAGACGGTGGCCGAGCTGCGGCCGTCGCGGCCGGCGCCGGGACAGCGCCGGCCGCCGGGCGTGGAGACCCTGGACCCGGAGGGCCGGGGCGCCCGGCCGGAGGAGGCGGTCTGCGCGTTGATCGAGGGCCATCTCGCGCTGCACCAGGGGGACCGGGAGCTGGCGGCGGAATGGTTCACCGCAGCGGCCGAGCACGCCACCGGCGGGGAGCAGCAGGACCGCACGGCGGCGGCCGAGTTCGCCGGCGGCGGGGAGCGGCGGGATCTGGTCGAGGCGCTGGTCGGGCTGGCGGCGAGCACCGCCGAGGTGGGTGTGCTGGACCGGCTCGACCGGGTCTGCCGGGCCAACGGGATCCGGCTGCTGCCTCGCGAGGAGGCACTGCTCTACGCGCTGCTGGCCCGCCGGGAGCGCGCTGCCCGGCGGGACTGAGACCGGGCGGGAGACGAAGGCGCGGGGGTGGCGCGAGCGAAGAAGCCCCCTGGTGTTGCCCCTCGCTGCATCGCTCGCGCCGGCACCCCCCGGTGCCCCCCCGCTGCCCGGAAGCCTATCCAGCCGGCCTGGGTGATTTGCGAATCATTACGCCGGTATGGCCCGGTGTTCGGATGGTTCTGCCGGTCTTTCTGCCGGTGACCCGCGGGCGCGGCGTCGCGGCCGGCGGGTCAGCAGCCGGCGGCCTGCCCGGCCGGAGCGGGCTCGGTGCTGCCGGCGGTCGCCCCGGGGTGTACCGCGTCGCGGACCCGGCGCAGGCCGTCCAGGAGCGCCTCCAGCTGGGCCGGGGCGAGCTGGCCGGTGAACCACTCCTCGATGATCCGCAGGTGACCGGGCAGGGTCGCGTCCAGGCGGCTCAGGCCGGCGGCGGTGACCACCGCGTACGAGCTGCGCCGGTCGGAGGGGCAGGCCCGGCGGCGGAGCAGGCCGTCGCGCTCCATCCGGTCGACCACGCGGGTGACGCCGCTGGTGGACAGGGAGGTCTGCGCCGCGAGGTCGGTCATCCGCAGCTGGTGACCCGGCGACCGGGTGAGCCGCATCAGCACCTCGAACTCGACCGGGGACAGGCCGTGCTCCTCGAACTGGGCGGCGAACCGGGCCGACAGCCCGGCGCTGGCCTCGAAGAGGAGGCCGATGGCGGTGATCCGGGGATCGTCGAACACGTTCTCGTCCACGCGGCCATCCTAGCAGTCCTTGACACAGGGAATATTGCTATGCCTATAGTTGCTCAGTCAGTCGTTGGGCTACTAAACAATCTCCCCTGGAGGACAGCATCATGACCAGCAGCACCGAAGCGGTTACCCGCGACTGGGAGGGTCTCACCATCCCGACCGCCGGCACCTACCTGCTGGACGCGGCTCACAAGCGCGTCGGGTTCGTCGCCCGGCACATGATGGTCAGCAAGGTACGCGGTGAGTTCGCCGAGGCGACCGCCGCCATCACCGTGGCCGAGGACCCGATGCAGTCCGCGGTGACCGCCACCATCCAGGCGGCCAGCATCAACACCGCCCAGGCCGACCGCGACGCGCACCTGCGCAGCCCGGAGTTCCTCGACGCCGAGCAGTTCCCCACCCTGGAGTTCCGCAGCACCGGCGTGAAGTCCCGCGACGGCAACGAGTTCGTCCTCTCCGGCGAGCTGACCATCAAGGGCGTGACCCGTCCGGTCGACCTCGACGTCGAGTTCGAGGGCGTCGGCCGCAGCCCGTTCGGTCAGGACATCTTCGGCTTCTCCGCGTCCACCGAGATCGACCGGGAGGACTTCGGCCTGACCTGGAACGTCGCCCTGGAGACCGGTGGCGTCCTGGTCGGCAAGAAGATCAAGATCGAGATCGAGGGCGAGGCCGTCCGCCAGGCCTGACCCCCGCGTACGAACCCCACGGGCCCGCGCCGTCACCCGACGGCGCGGGCCCGTTCGTCGTACGCCGGGCGGTGCGAATTGTCACGTGTTGTTCGCGGTGCGGCGGGTGGCGGCTGGGTAGGAGTGCAGACCTGCGCCCGACCCCCGGTCCGGCGGTCGGGGCGCACTTACGCACTCAACGTGAATGGTTCACAATGCGTTGCGGAACGGTACGGTTCCGTGGCGCCGGCGCCGGGAGGACAGATGGGCAGAGACGTCGCGCAGGGCGCCTTCTCCCGCGAGGACCGGGTCCGCTACCGGCAGAAGGTCCGGCGGTGCCTGGATGTGTTCGCGCTGATGCTGGACGACTTCGGCTTCGACGCCGACCGGCCGATGACCGGGCTGGAGATCGAACTCAACCTCGTCGACGCCGCCGCCGAGCCGGCCATGCGCAACGACCAGATCCTCGCCGACATCGCCGACCCGCTCTTCCAGACCGAGCTGGGGCAGTTCAACCTGGAGCTCAACGCGTCGCCCCGGCTGATCGAGGGCACCGGCTTCGCCGACTACGCGCAGGACCTGGGCAGCAGCCTGAGCCACGCCGACGAGCGGGCCGCCAAGTCCGACGCCAAGATCGTGATGGTCGGCATCCTGCCCACCCTCACCGAGCGGCACCTGGTCGCCGACAACCTCTCCACCAACGAGCGCTACCGCGTGCTCAACGACCAGATCGTCGGAGCCCGGGGCGAGGACATCGAGTTGGACATCCGCGGCGTCGAACGGCTGCGTACGCACACCGACTCGATCGCGCCCGAGGCCGCCTGCACCAGCCTCCAGTTCCACCTCCAGGTCGCGCCGGACAGCTTCGCCGACTACTGGAACGCCTCGCAGGCTATCGCCGGGGTGCAGGTGGCGGTCGGTGCCAACTCGCCGTTCCTCTACGGCCGGCAGCTCTGGGCGGAGACCCGGATCGCGCTGTTCCAGCAGGCCACCGACACCCGTCCGGACGAGCTGAAGGCACAGGGCGTACGCCCCCGGGTGTGGTTCGGCGAGCGCTGGATCACCTCGATCTTCGACCTGTTCGAGGAGAACGTCCGCTACTTCCCGCCGCTGCTGCCGATCTGTGAGGACGAGGACCCGGTCGAGGTGCTGCACGCCGGCGGGGTGCCCCAGCTCGGCGAGCTGCGCCTGCACAACGGCACCGTCTACCGCTGGAACCGCCCGGTGTACGACATCATGGGCGGCCGCCCGCACCTGCGGGTGGAGAACCGGGTGCTGCCGGCCGGGCCGACCGTCGTGGACATGCTCGCCAACGCGGCCTTCTACTTCGGCCTCGCCCGCGGCCTCGCCGAGGCGGACCGGCCGATCTGGAGCCAGCTCACCTTCAGCTCGGCCGAGGAGAACTTCCACGCCGCCGCCCGGCGCGGCATCGACGCCGTGCTGCACTGGCCCCGGCTCGGCGACGTGCCGGTCACCACGCTCGTCCTCGACACGCTGCTGCCCACCGCCGCGCAGGGGCTGGACCGGTTCGGCGTTGCCCCGGCCGAGCGGGACCGCCTGCTCGGGGTGATCGAGGAGCGCTGCCGGACCGGCCGCAACGGCGCGGTCTGGCAGACCGAGACGGTGTGGGCGGCGGAACGGCACCGGGGCCTGGACCGGCCGGCCGCGCTGCACCACATGGTCCAGCGCTACGCCGAACTGCAACGCGGCAACGAGCCCGTGCACACCTGGCCTGTCGACTGACCACCGCTGCTCGTCGCCGCTTACTTGATCGAATCCAGATCGCGGAGGTGGCGGCGGTCAGCGGTTGCGGCGGCCGGCCTTCGGTCCGGTGGTCGGCGCGGTCGCGCCGCTCTCCGGCTCGCTGACGCCCGCCGGTTCCACCGTCGCGGATCCTGCCGCTTTCCGGCCCGCCGGTTGCCGGTTCCGACGGGACCGGGCCGGTGCCGGCCGGCGGGCTCGACTCCGGTTTCCGCTGGGGTGGCACGGCCCGGCCGCGTCGGCCGGCGGCGGCGCGCTCCGGCGCCGTGCCCACGGACGTGGCCTGCTCGCCGAGCGGGTCGACCGACGTGGCCGGGGCCGGTCCGGCCGTGCGCTCGGCGCTCGGTGCGGCCGGTCCGGAGGCGCGCCGACCGAAGAACCGGCGGGTCGGCTGTTCCGTCGGGAGCACCGGGTCGGTGCCGTCCGCCGGGTCGGTGGCCGGCTCCGGGCCG
Source organism: Micromonospora sp. MH33 (assembly GCF_003013775.1). Classification (NCBI taxonomy): domain Bacteria; kingdom Bacillati; phylum Actinomycetota; class Actinomycetes; order Micromonosporales; family Micromonosporaceae; genus Micromonospora; species Micromonospora sp. MH33. The sequence goes on along the minus strand of NZ_MUYZ01000345.1, from coordinate 2,079 downwards.
GCGGCGGTGAGCTGGTCCGGCTCACCGGTGCGCTGGCCGGGCAGGTTCACGACGGTTCGCTCGGCGGCGCGGCGGTCGGCCCGCTGGGCCAGCGCGGCCATCAGGGCCGAGCCGCCGAGCCCGGCGATCACCGCGTACGGGGCGATCAGGTGGGCCGACACCTGCTCGGCGGCGATCCCGGCGAGCCTCGGCACGGCGAGCAGATACGCCAGCGCGACCAGCAGCGGGCCGGCTGCCCCGGAGGCCGCCGCCCCGACCCGTCGCTCGGGCGCGCGGACCGCCTGCCGGGCGGCCAGGATCCCGATGAGCAGGGCCGAACCGAGCGAGAGCAGCGCGCCGGGCCAGTAGAAGTAGTCGCGGATCCAGAACCGCCCGCTGTCCGCGCTGATCTGCCAGATGCCGAGCTGGGCGGTGGTCAGGCCACGGCCGGAGAGCACCCCGTCGAGCACCGAGACCACGGCGAGCAGCCAGAGCCAGCCGGTGGTGGCGACGAGGTTGGTGGCCGCGGCCCGGGTGTGCAGCGCCCACGTCGCCAGCAGCACCCCGAGCACCAGCCCGGCGACGGCGTACCCGGCGGCCACGGCCTGCGGCGAGGACGTGGCCGGCACCCGGGCCGCCCGGGCCGGCACGGCCACCAGCAGCACGGTGATCAACGCGCCCACCCCGGCGGCGAGCGCCAGGCCGAGCCGGGGCAGCGTGCCCGCCGGCTCGTCGTCGTCCGCGCCGCCCAGCCGCTGGGCACAGACCGCGCCGGCGATCACCGAGGTCGCGGAGATCCAGGTCGCCCAGGCGAGGCTGGCCACCCAGGCCGCGTCGACGCGGGCGGCGCCGGCCGGCGCCCAGTTGATGATGCCGAGCCCGTAGCCGAAGCCGAGCTGTGCGGCGCCCGTACCGGCGGCGACGCCGAGCGCGGCGGCGGTCGATCCTCCCCAGCCCCGTCTGGCCATGCCGGGGAGCGTAGCGTCCCAGGGTCGGCGCGGCGAGTGGTGGCGGCGGCCGGCTCGGCCGGGACGGGCTTGGTGGCGCCGGATACGGTCGCCGGTGACTGAGGCGGGGGACGTGATGACGGACGAGGGGTACCCGGACCGGCAGCCCGGGGTACGCGACGAACCGGGGTCGGACCGGACCAGGCTGCTTCTCGGTGGCGGCTTGGCGATGGTCCTGCTGGCGGTGATCGGCGCGAGCGGCGGCTGGGTCCTGGCCGGCGAACCGGACCGCCCCGCCGCACCGCCCGCCGCGGCTTCCGGCACTCCCTCCGTCGACGCCACCAGGCCCACCGCCGCCGTGCCGAGCACCGCCGGCGACCGGCCGACCGGTACGCGTACCACCACAGCCGCCGGCCTGACGGTGCCGCAGCTGGTGGGCATCGACTTCGAGCAGGCCCGAGGCGAGCTGCGGAACCGGAGGCTCGGCTGGCGGCTGGTGTTCGGCAGCGGCTCCGGCCGTGCCGTGGAGCGCACCTCGCCCGAGCCCGGTACGCCGGTGAAGCGGGGCGTCACGGTCACCCTCTGGGTCGCCGGTCCGGCGCCCGCCGTCTCGGTGCCCGACCTGCTCGCGCAGAGTTGCGCCGACGCGGCGGACGACCTGGTGGCGGCGGGCCTCTACCCCCGCTACCGCACCGGCCGCCAGGGTCCGGTCACCGCGCAGGACCCGGCCGGCGGCAGTTCGGTCCGGTGGAACGACCCGGTCACCCTCACCTGCGGCGACGAGCCCGCCACGACGCCGACCGCCAGCCCGCTGCCCTCCCCGTGACGGGCGGCCCGGCGCGCTGATGCCTGCCGATGGCCGGGCGGACCGCTACCGTGGACGATCGAGGGTCAGGCCGCCCTGTCCCGGTGGGGAAAGGACGTGCGATGAGCGACGACCGTCAGGAGCCACCCGCCGGGGACCCGGACGCGACCAGGGCGCTGCCCCCCGACCGGAACGGCGCCGACCCCGACGCCACCCGTGCCGTTCCACCCGACCGCCCCGCGGAGCCCGAGGACGCCGACGCCACCCGGGCGATGCCGCACGGCCCGGCCGGCGGTGCGGACGCCGACGCGACCCGGGCGATGCCCCGCGGACCGGCCGGCGGCGAGG
>NZ_MUYZ01000344.1:0-6750 GCF_003013775.1 Micromonospora sp. MH33 | reverse complement strand
CGCCGGGCTGCTCCTCGCGGCCACCGTCGCGCTGGTCCTGGGGCCGCCCGGGCCGCCGTCCTGGGCCGGGCTGTCGGCGGTGGCCGCCGCCGTCGGCGTGCCGGCCCTCGGTTGGTACGCCGGACGCACCGCGACCGGGGCCGGCGGCCGGCAGGTGGCCGCCTTCCGGGCGGTGCTGGTGGTGGCGCTCATCGATGTGGTGCTGCTGGTGGCGAGCGGCCGGGTGGTCTGACGGTTCCCCACGAAGGTGGCATTACCGGGTCGGCGTGCGGGCCTCGATCAGCTCCAACTACCCTGGAGCGCGGTCTGCGCGGGTATGGCCACCCCGTGTCCGGCGTCCGGCCGGGTGGGGATCGTGACGAGGAGGACCGACGTGACGCGCTCGATCAGGGGTTCCGGGCGGGCGGCCCTGTTGCTGGCCGGCACGGCGGCGGCGACGAGTCTGCTGCTGTCCGGGTGTGGCGCCGGCCAGGTGGCCGAGACCGCCAACAAGATCCCGTCGGTGCAGGGCGTCAACGTCCAGACCCCCGACAACCTCTACAAGGTGCGCGGCCTCTACGTGGAGTTCCCCGGCCCGGAGGGTTACCAGTCCGGCGCCAACGCGCGGCTGAACGTGGTCATCTACAACGACAGCCAGCAGCCGGTGATCGTGACCGTCACCACCGACGGCGCCCGGGAGATCGTGCTCGGCGGCGCCGGGGCGGGCAGCGAGGCGGCCACCCCGACCGGCTCGCCGACCGAGCCGGCCTCCGCGTCGCCCACCGCGACCGACCCGAGCGCCTCGCCCAGCCAGTCGGTCGGCACCAGCGAGTCCCCGTCGGCGAGCGGCTCGGCCTCGGCCAGCGGGTCCGCCTCGGCGAACCCGTCGCCGTCGGCCAGCGAGTCGGTGCCGGCCGGCCAGCCGGCCCGGATCGAGATCCCGGCCCTCAGCTACGTCCAGCTGACCGGCAGCAGCCCGCGGTTCCTCCAGCTCGTCGGCCTGAACCAGAGCCTGCGCGTCGGTCAGCCGGTCAACCTGACCTTCGACTTCGGCGGCGGCAAGGTCATCAAGACCGGCGCGGCGGTCGGCGTCCCGCTGACCCCGGCCGCACCGCCCTCGCCGGTGGTGCAGCCCCGCGAGGAGGAGGGCGGCGCCGGTCACCCGGGCGGCCTCATCGAGGGCGGCACCGAGGGCGGCAACCACAGCTGACGCCCGACCCAGCTCCGACGACACCGCCGGTGTGGCCAGCGCCACGCCCGGCGGTGTCGCCGTTTCCGGGTGGGCTTTCGTCGTACCGTCCGGTTAGCGTCCTGGGGTGAGCACGCCCCGATCGACCTCGCCCCGCGCCACCGCCGGCCGCGCCCGCACCACCGCCAAGGAGCCGCGCCCGGCCTACGAGTGCGACGCCTGCGGCCACCAGCCCCCCAAGTGGGTGGGGCGCTGCCCGGAGTGCGGCGAGTGGGGCTCCGTGGTCGAGTGCACGGTGACCGGCCCGTTGGTGTCCGGCCGGGTGGTCAGCTCCCGGATGCCGGCCGAGCCGGCCCGCCCGATCGCCACCATCAGCGCCGCGCCCGCCCGGGCCCGTGCCACCGGGGTCAGCGAGCTCGACCGGGTGCTCGGCGGCGGCCTCGTCCCCGGCGCGGTGGTGCTGCTCGCCGGCGAGCCCGGGGTCGGCAAGTCCACCCTGCTGCTCGACGTGGCCCAGCAGTGGGCGGCCAACGCGGGCAGCCCGTCGCTGGTGGTCAGCGGCGAGGAGTCGGTCAGCCAGGTGCGGCTGCGCGCCGAGCGGATGGGCGCCCTGCACGAGCAGCTCTACCTGGCCGCCGAGAGCGACCTGTCGGCGGTGCTCGGGCACCTCGACGCGGTCAAGCCGGGGCTGCTGGTGCTCGACTCGGTGCAGACCATCTCCACCCCGGGCACCGAGGGCGTGCCGGGCGGGGTGACCCAGGTCCGGGCGGTCACCGCGGCCCTGGTCGCGGTCGCCAAGGAACGCGGCATCGCCACGGTGCTGGTCGGGCACGTCACCAAGGACGGCCAGGTCGCCGGCCCCCGGGTGCTGGAGCACCTGGTCGACGTGGTGCTGCACTTCGAAGGCGACAAGCACTCCTCGCTGCGCATGGTCCGCGGGGTGAAGAACCGGTTCGGCGCGGCCGACGAGGTGGGCTGCTTCGAGATGCACGAGGGCGGCATCAGCAGCCTGGCCGACCCGTCCGGCCTCTTCCTGACCCGCTACTCGGAGCCGGTGCCGGGCACCTGCGTGACGGTGGCCATGGAGGGGCGGCGTGCCCTGGTCACCGAGGTGCAGGCGCTGATCGGCGCCACGGTCGCCGGCTCCCCCCGGCGCACGGTCTCCGGGCTGGACAGCGCCCGGCTGGCCATGGTGCTCGCGGTGCTCCAGCGCCGCACCGAGCGGCTCACCCTGCACGACCGCGAGGTCTTCGCCGCCACGGTGGGCGGCATCCGGGTGGTCGAGCCGGCGGCCGACCTGGCCGTGGCGCTGGCGGTCGCCTCGGGCGGGCTCAACCTGGCCCTCAACCCGCACCTGGTGGCCATCGGCGAGGTCGGGCTCACCGGCGAGGTACGCCGGGTCGGGGCGGTGCCCCGCCGGCTCGCCGAGGCGGCCCGGCTCGGCTTCCGGCTGGCGCTCGTTCCGCCCGGCTGCGGCCCCGGCAGCAGCGGGGTGGCCCCGGAGAACATGCGGGTGATGGAGGTCACCGACGTCCGGGCGGCCCTCCAGGCTGCGGCGCGCGCGTCGGCCGAGTGACGGTCCGTAGGCGTACGGTGGGACCGGCCGGGCGATTTCGGACAGCCGGCGCAGCGGGTCGGCGACCGGGGGAGCCGGACATCGTGACACATCACAGTAACCACGAGAGCACCCACCGCACGGCAGTCCGTAGACTGTGCCCGTGCCGATCGACCGCGATGCCACCAAGCCCGCCGCGACGACGCCGCACGCCCGCACCGGGGCCGTGGGCTCCCCCGCCCGTGCCATCAGCGTGAGCGTCACCGGAAACGTCGGCGGGGCCAGCGGTGACCCGCTGCGGGCCAACCTCGCCCTCATGGCGCCGGGCACCGCGCTCCGCGACGGCCTGGAGCGGATCCTGCGCGGCCGCACCGGCGCGCTGATCGTGCTCGGCTACGACAAGGTCGTCGAGCAGATCTGCACCGGCGGCTTCCCGCTCGACGTCGAGTTCTCCGCGACCCGGGTCCGCGAGCTGTGCAAGATGGACGGGGCCGTGGTGCTCTCCAGCGACGGCACCCGGATCGTCCGGGCCGCCGTGCACCTGATGCCCGACCCGTCGATCCCCACCGAGGAGTCCGGCACCCGGCACCGCACCGCGGAGCGGGTGGCCCGGCAGACCGGCTACCCGGTGATCTCGGTCAGCCAGTCCATGCGGATCATCAGCCTCTACGTCAACGGCCAGCGGCACGTGCTGGACGACTCGGCGGCGATCCTCTCCCGCGCCAACCAGGCGCTGGCCACCCTTGAGCGCTACAAGCTCCGGCTGGACGAGGTCTCCGGCACCCTCTCCGCCCTGGAGATCGAGGACCTGGTCACCGTCCGCGACGCGGTGGCCGTGGTGCAGCGGCTGGAGATGGTCCGCCGCATCGCCGACGAGATCGCCGGCTACGTGGTCGAACTGGGCACCGACGGCCGGCTCCTCGCCCTCCAGCTCGACGAGCTGATGGCCGGCGTGGACGCCGACCGCACCCTGGTCATCCGGGACTACCTGCCGGTCGGCCGGAAGTCGCGCACCCTCGACGAGGCCCTGGTCGAACTCGACCTGCTCAGCGCCACCGAGCTGATCGACCTGGTCGCGGTGGCCAAGGCGATCGGCTACCCGTCCGCCTCCGACGCGCTCGACGCCGCGGTGAGCCCGCGCGGCTTCCGCCTGCTGGCCAAGGTGCCCCGGCTCCCCGCGGCCGTGGTCGACCGGCTGGTGGTGCACTTCGGCAGCCTCCAGCGGCTGCTCGGCGCGACCGTGGAGGACCTCCAGGCCGTCGAGGGGGTGGGCGACGCCCGCGCCCGGGGCGTCCGGGAGGGGCTGTCCCGGCTCGCCGAGGCGTCCATCCTGGAGCGCTACGTCTGACCGGCGTCAGCCGGTGATGGTCAGCTTCACCGGCTCGCTGAGCTTGGTGCCCACCCGGGCGAAGACCTGGTACGTGCCGATCGGGGCGTACGGGCCATTGGCCAGGCCGTTGGCGCAGCGGCTCACGTCGCGCCCGTTCCAGCCCAGCTCGTAGGAGCGCTCGAAGTTCGGTGTGAACGACTGCACGTCCGAGCCCTTGCCGGTGCCGCAGGTGTCCGAGGACCAGATCTTCTCCGCGCCGGCCTTCACGTAGAGCTCCTGGAGGTCGGCCCCCACGTCCCGGCTGCAGGTGCGCTCCGAGATGTTCTTGATTTTGAGGCGCAGGGTGACCACCGTGCCCCGCTGGGCGGTGGCCGGCAGCGCCACCGGGGTCACCCGGATCTCCGAGTCGGCGCAGGTGCCGTCGTCGGCCACCGGGGCGGCCGGCGCGCCACCGTCGTTCGTGCCGGTGCCGCCGCCGTTGTTCGTCCCCGTGCCACCACCGTTGTTCGTCCCACTGCCGTCGCCCGTCCCGCTGCCGCCACCCGAGTCGCCCGGGGTGGGCGAGGGGCTGGTGGACCGCGGGGTCAGCAGCGAGCCGGTCGGCCCCGGGGCCGCCGTGTTGCTCGGCGACACACCGCCGGCGGACCCACCGGTGTTCCGATTGGGTTCGGAGCAGGAATAGACCAGGACGATCAGAAAGAGCAGAACGGCGCCGAGTACGACGGCTCGACGCCGCCAGTACACGGTGGGAGGCAGAGGGCCGACCGTCAGACGCATGATGCGTTCACCGTAGCGGCGCGACGCCCGGCCCGCTGGTGCGACGCGCCGGTGACCCGTCGTCCGGCTTCACCACCCCTCCACAGTGGACGGCTCACCGCACCGACGGACGCCACCGGACCACCGCCGGTCAGAGGTAGACCTTGCGCTGGTAGACGGCGTGCGCCCCGGCCACCCGGTCGAGGAAGAGCAGGCCGGCGCAGTGGTCGATCTCGTGCTGGAGCGCCCGTGCCTCGAACCCGTCGGTGACCAGCCGCACCGCGTCACCGCTGCCCGGCAGCACGCCATCGACCACCAGGCGGCTGGCCCGCTTCACGTCGCCGGTCAGGTCAGGCACCGACATGCAGCCCTCCCGCCCGGCCTTCCAGCGGCTCGCCTCCACCACGGTGGCGTTGCAGAGCACGAAGGTGCCGTGCACGGTGACCGCCTTCGGATGTCCGGTCACGTCCACCGCGAACACCTGGGCGCTCACCCCGACCTGCGGCGCGGCCAGGCCCACGCAGCCCGGCGACACCCGCATGGTGGCGACCAGGTCGGCGGCGAGCCGGACCACCTCGGCCGAGGTCGGGTCGACCGCCGGCCCGGGCCGGCTGAGCACCGGATCGGGCGCGGCCACCACCTGGCGTACCTCGCCGGCGAAGCCGAGCTTCTCCGGGGTCCAGCCGCCCAGGCCGGCGTACTCCTCCGCCGTCACAGCAGGTCCGTGTCCGCCGGGCGGAGGCTGACCCCCACGCCCAGCTCCGCAGCGGTACGGGCGAGCCGGCCGGCCACCTCGTCGGCGCTGCCCGGGGGCAACTCGACCTCGGCGACCACCACGTAGAGCGAACCGGTCAGCCGGGTGCTCAGATCGGTCACGTTGCCGCCCGCGTCGGTCAGCACCCGGGTCATCGCCGCCACGATGCCCATCCGGTCGGCGCCGTGCACCGCCATCACGTACGGCTCGCCGGCGGGCGCGGCCTGCCCGTCGGGGGTGACCGCGCGTACGGTGGCCAGCAGTTGACCCTCGGCGGCGAGCGGGGCCAGCGCGGCCTCGACGTCGGCGGCGGCCGGGCCCACGCAGATCAGGGTCATCGCGAAGTGTCCCCGCAACCGGGTCATCGTCGAGTCGGTGAGGTTCGCCCCGAGCCGCGCGAGGACCTCGGCGACGTCGGCCACGATGCCCGGCCGGTCCCGGCCGATGACGGTGATCGCGAGCTCGTTCATCCGGACATTCTGCCCGGTCACCGCGGGTCCGCCGCGACGGCCCGCCCGCCCGCCCAACCTGCGGGAAAGCCGCCCGTGGCATCATCGGCGGCGCCATGTCTGAGCCCACCTTCGCCACCCTGGTCAGCCGGTGGTACGAGCACAACGCCCGCGACCTGCCGTGGCGCGAGCCGGGTATCGGCGCCTGGGCGATCCTGGTCAGCGAGGTCATGCTCCAGCAGACGCCGGTGGTCCGGGTGCTGCCCGCCTGGGAGGCGTGGCTGACCCGCTGGCCGACCCCGGCCGCGCTGGCCGAGGACAGCCCGGCCGAGGCGATCCGGATGTGGGGCCGCCTCGGCTATCCCCGCCGCGCCGTACGCCTGCGCGACTGCGCGGTGGCCATCGTGGAACGGCACGGCGGCGAGGTTCCGGAGCGGCTCGACCAACTGCTGGCGCTGCCCGGCGTCGGCACGTACACGGCGCGGGCGGTCGCGGCGTTCGCGTACGGGCAGCGGCACCCGGTGGTGGCCACCGAGGAGCTGCTGCCGGTCGAGCCGGCCGCGGCGGCGCTGGCCAGCGCGGCGTTCATGGAACTCGGGGCGGTGGTCTGCACCGCCCGCGCCCCGCGCTGCACGGTGTGCCCGGTCGAGTCGGTCTGCGCCTGGTCCAGCGCGGCCACTTCTTCGCGGTGGTCGACGAGGTCGACTCGATCCTCATCGACGAGGCGCGGACCCCGCT
>NZ_MUYZ01000343.1:0-6768 GCF_003013775.1 Micromonospora sp. MH33 | reverse complement strand
GCCGACGTGGACTGGGCGACGTTCGCCCCCGCGTACGCCTCGACCCGGCCGCGGCCGCTGCTGGCCGACCTGCCGGAGGCCCGGCAGGCGCTGCCCGCCGACGACGCCCCCGCCGACGGCGGCGCGGCGCTGCGCGACCGGCTGCTCGCCCTGCCCCGCGAGGAACAGGACCGCCACCTCACCGACCTGGTCCGCGCCGAGGCGGCCGCCGTGCTCGGCCACGCCGGTCCCGAACGGGTCAAGCCCCGGCGGGCGTTCAAGGAACTCGGTTTCGACTCGCTCACCGCGGTGGAGCTGCGCAACCGGCTCAACCGGACCACCGGCCTGTCCCTGCCCACCACCCTGGTCTTCGACCACCCCGACCCGGCCAACCTCGCCGCCCACCTGCGCGCCACGCTGGTGCCCGCGGCGGACGGCGACGCGGCGGCCGACCCGGCCGAGGTGGCGGTCCGCCAGGCCCTGGCCACCATCCCGCTGGCCCGCATCCGCGAAGCCGGGCTGCTGGACCTGCTGCTCACGCTCGCCGGCGGCGACGACGGCGCCCCCACCCCGGGCGGCGCGGACGTCGACCTCGACGAGATGGACACCGACACCCTCATCAGGCTGGCCCTCGACGGCTCCGAGTCCTGACCCTTGTCCCACGTACGGAGTACATGATGTCCACGAGTGCAGATAAGGTCGTCGAGGCGCTTCGGGCTTCCCTCAAGGAGACCAGCCGGCTCAAGCAGCTCAACCAGCAGTTGACCGCCGCGGCCCGGGAGCCGATCGCCATCGTCGCGATGTCCTGCCGCTACCCCGGCGGGGTGTCCAGCCCGGACGAGCTGTGGGACCTGGTGGCCGCGGGCGGGGACGCGATCGGCGGCTTCCCCGCCGACCGGGGCTGGGACCTGGACGGCCTGTACGACCCGGAGGCCGGCCGGACCGGGACGTCGACCACCCGGCAGGGCGGCTTCCTGTACGACGCGGCGGAGTTCGACGCCGACTTCTTCGGCATCTCGCCGCGCGAGGCGCTCGCCATGGACCCCCAGCAGCGGCTGTTGCTGGAGACCTCCTGGGAGGCGTTCGAGAGCGCCGGCATCGCCCCGTCGTCCGTACGCGGGCAGAAGGTCGGCGTCTTCGTCGGCACCGCCGCCAACGGCTACGGCGTGGGGCAGGACGGCGGCGCGGAGGGCGCCGACGAGGGCTATCTGCTGACCGGCACCGTCACCAGCGTGGTCTCCGGTCGGATCGCGTACCTGCTGGGGCTGGAGGGGCCGGCGGTCACCGTGGACACCGCCTGCTCCTCGTCGCTGGTCGCGCTGCACCTGGCCGCCCAGGCGCTGCGGGCCGGCGAGTTCGACCTGGCCCTGGCCGGCGGCGTGACCGTGATGGCCAGCCCCAGCGCGTTCGTCGGCTTCTCCCGCCAGCGCGGGCTCGCCTCCGACGGGCGGTGCAAGTCGTTCGCCGCCGCCGCCGACGGCACCGGCTGGGCGGAAGGCGCCGGCCTGCTGCTGGTCGAGCGGCTCTCCGACGCCCAGCGCAACGGCCACCCGATCCTCGCCGTTCTCCGCGGCAGCGCCATCAACCAGGACGGCGCGTCCAACGGGCTCACCGCCCCGAACGGCCCCGCCCAGCAGCGGGTGATCCGGCAGGCGCTGAGCAACGCGCGGCTCGGCGCCGCCGACGTGGACGTCGTCGAGGCGCACGGCACCGGCACCACCCTGGGCGACCCGATCGAGGCGCAGGCCCTGATCGCCACGTACGGCCAGGAACGCGACGGGGGCGACCCGCTGTGGCTGGGCTCGATCAAGTCGAACCTGGGACACAGCCAGTCGGCGGCCGGCGTCGCGGGCGTCATCAAGATGGTGATGGCCATGCGACACGGCCTCCTGCCGGCCACCCTGCACGTCGACGAGCCGTCCCCGCACATCGACTGGTCGGCAGGCGCCGTCTCCCTGCTCACCACCGCCCGGCCCTGGCCGGAGCTGGACCGGCCCCGCCGGGCCGCGGTGTCGTCGTTCGGCATCAGCGGCACCAACGCCCACGTCATCCTGGAACAGGTCGAGCCCGGGCCCGCCCCGGCGCCCGTCGCCGAGCGGCCCGCCCTGCTCACCGCCCCAGCCACCATGTGGTCGCTGTCGGCCCGCTCCGCCGACGCCCTGCGCGAGCAGGCGGCCCGGCTCGCCCGGTACGCCCGCGCCCGGGACGACCTCGACCCGGCCCGGCTGGCCTGGTCGCTGGCCAGCACCCGGTCGGTGTTCGAGCACCGGGCCGCCGTGGTGGCCGCCGACCCGGCGCAGCTGCTCGCCGGGCTGGACGCCGTCGCCGCCGGCACCCCCGCCGGCACCGTCGTCGCCGGCGTGGCCGGTGAACCGGGCGAGGGACCCGTCTGGGTCTTCCCGGGCCAGGGCGCGCAGCACGTGGCCATGGCGGCCGCGCTGATCGGCGCCTGCCCGGTCTTCGACGAGGCCCTCGCCGAGTGCCAGGCCGAGTTGGACCGCTGGCTCGACATCGACGTGGTCGCCGTGCTCACCGACACCGACGACTCCTGGCTGGTCCGCTCCGAGGTGGCCCAGCCGGCCCTGTTCGCTGTCGGCGTGGGCCTGGCCCGGCTGTGGCGGCACGCCGGGATGACCCCCCGCGCCGTGATCGGCCACTCCCAGGGCGAGATCGTGGCCGCCCACGTGGCCGGGGTGCTGTCGCTGGCCGACGCCGTCAAGGTCCTGGCGCTGCGGTTGCGGGCCCTGGCCGCCGTCGCCGGCACCGGGGCGATGGCCGCCATCGACCTGCCGGCCGGCGAGGTGGCGGCACGCCTCCCCGAGGGAGTCACCGTCTCCGTGGTCAACGGCCCCGCCACCGCGGCGGTCGCCGGGCCGCCGCAGGCCGTCGCCGACCTCGTGGCGGCCTGCACCGCCGACGGCGTCCGGGCCCGGCTCGTGGCCGTCGACTACGCCTCGCACTCCCCGGCCGTGCAGCCGGTCGCCGACCGGGTACGCACCGAACTGGCCGGCCTCACCCCTTCCGACGGCGATGTCCGGATCATCTCCACGGTGACCGGCACCTGGCTCGACGGCGCCCGCATGGACGCCGACCACTGGGCCGACAACCTGCGCCTGCCGGTGCTGTTCGACACCGCCGTGCGGACCGCGATCGAGGCCGGGCACACGGACTTCGTCGAGGTCTCGCCGCACCCGGTGCTCACTATGTCGCTGACCGCGATCCTGGACGACACCGGCACCACCGGCCGGGCGCTGGCCACCCTGCGCCGCGGCGAGGACGCCCGCGTCCGCCTGCTGACCAGCTTCGCCCTCGCCCACGCCAACGGGCTGCCGGTGGAGCCCCGCCGGATCCTCGCCCCCGCGCCGATCCTCACCGACCTGCCCACGTACGCCTTCCAGCGGCAGCGCTTCTGGCCGGAGCGGCTCACGCCGGCCGCCGCCGGTCCCGTCAGCCCCGACGTCGTCGACGTCGAGTTCTGGTCGGCCGTGGAACGCTCCGACGTGGCGGCGCTGGCCGCCCAGCTCGACGGGAGCGCCGACCTGGAGGTGCTCGCCCCGGCGCTGCCCCTGCTGTCGTCCTGGCGCCGCGCCCGGTTGCAGCGGGCGGTGCTGGACGGCTGGTCGTACCGGGTGGTGTGGAAGCCGGCGGCCCCGGCCGGCGGCGCGCCCGTCCCGGGCGACCTGCTGGTGGTGCGGCCGGCCGACGACGCATCCGTGGACGCCTGGCTGGATCTGCTCGCCGCCGCCCTGCCCGACGGCTCGGCGGTGCGGACGCTGCCCGTGGACCCGGCCCGGGTCACCCGGCAGGAGCTGGCCGGCTGGCTGGCCGGACAGCGGGACGAGGCCCTGGCCGGCGTGGTGTCCCTGCTCGGCCTGGCGGACGCGCCGTACCCCGACCATCCCGGCATCCCGACCGGGCTGGTCGCCACCACCCGCCTGGTGCAGGCCCTGCAGGTCGCCGACGTCCCCGCACCGCTGTGGTGCGTCACCCGGGGCGGGGTCGGCACCGGCCCGGCGGAACCGGTGGCCAGCGCCGCCCAGCACGCCCTGTGGGGCCTGGCCCGGGTGATCGGCCTGGAGCACCCCGGGCGCTGGGGCGGCGTGGTCGACCTGCCCGCCGAACCCGACGCCGCGACCTGGACGGAGGTCGCCCGGATCCTCACCGCGGGCGGCGACGAGGACCAGTACGCCGTCCGACCGTTCGGCACCTTCGTCCGGCGGCTGGCCCGCACCACCGCCCGCACCTCGGGCCAGCTCGTCCCGTGGCAGCCGCGCGGCACGGTGCTGGTCACCGGCGGCACCGGCGCGATCGGCGCGCAGGCCGCCCGCTGGCTCGCCGACAACGGCGCCGAGCACCTGGTGCTCACCAGCCGCCGCGGCCTGGACGCCGCCGGCGCCCGCGAGCTGGTCGACGAGCTGACCGCCGGCGGCGTCCGGGTCAGCGTGGTGGCCTGCGACCTGGCCGACCGCGACCAGGTCGCCGCGCTGGTCGCCGGCCTGGACGAGGTCGCCCCGCTGACCGCCGTGCTGCATGCCGCCGGCATCACCCAGCTCACCCCGCTGGTCGACACGGACCTCGACGTGTTCGACCACGTGATGGCCGGCAAGGTCGCCGGCGCCGGCCACCTGGACGAGCTGCTGGGCGACCGGGACCTCGACGCGTTCGTCATGTTCGCCTCGATCTCCGGGGTGTGGGGCAGCGGCGGGCAGGGCGCGTACGCGGCCGCGAACGCGTACCTCGACGCGCTCGCCGAGCAGCGCCGCGCCCGGGGGCTCGCCGCCACCTCCATCTCGTGGGGCGCCTGGGCCGAGGGCGGCATGGCCACCACCGAGGAGGCGCAGCGGCTGCTCAGCCGGCGTGGCCTCAACCCGATGCAGCCGGCCGCGGCGCTGCTCGCCCTGCGCCGGGCCGTCGAGCACGGCGAGACCTGCCTGACCGTGGCGGACGTCAGCTGGGAGCACTTCGCCCCCGCGTACGCCTCGGCCCGGCCCCGGCCGCTGCTCGACGACATCGCGGAGGCCCGCGACGCGCTGGCCGAACGCCCCGCCGACCGGGTCGACGACCAGGCCGCCTCGCTGCGTGCGCAACTGCTCGCCCTGCCCCGCGCCGACCGGGACCGCCACCTCACCGACCTGGTCCGCGGCCACGCCGCCGCCGTGCTCGGCCACGCCGGCAGCGACGCGGTCCGGCCGAAGCGGGCGTTCAAGGAGCTGGGCTTCGACTCGCTCACCGCCGTCGAGCTGCGCAACCAGCTCACCGCGGCGACCGGGCTGGCCCTGCCCACGACCGTGATCTTCGACTACCCCAGTCCCGCCGTCCTCGCCGGACACCTGGCGTCCCTGCTGCGGCTGCCCGAGGCCGAGGCCGCCCCGGCCGCGGCGCCGGCCGCCGCCGTGGCCGACGAGCCGATCGCGATCGTCGGGATGAGCTGCCGTTACCCGAGCGGCGTCAGCGATCCCGACGGGCTGTGGGAGCTGGTCGCGGAGGGCCGGGACGGCATCACGGAGTTCCGCACCGACCGGGACTGGGACCTCGACCGGCTCTTCGCCGCCGACCCCGAGGCGCCGGGCCGCTCCTACACCCGCCACGGCGGGTTCATCGACCGGGCCACCGAGTTCGACCCGGAGTTCTTCGGCATCTCGCCCCGCGAGGCCCTGGCCATGGACCCGCAGCAGCGGCTGCTGCTCGAGGCCACCTGGGAGGCCTTCGAGCAGGCCGCCGTCGCCCCCGACACGCTGCACGGCACGCCGACCGGGGTGTTCGTCGGCGCGTCCCCGTCCGGCTACGGCACCGGTGACGAGACGCCCGACCTGGACGGCTACCGGCTCACCGGCGGCGCGCACAGCGTCATCTCCGGCCGCGTGGCCTACACCTTCGGCCTGGAGGGGCCGGCCGTCACCGTGGACACCGCCTGCTCGTCCTCGCTGGTCGCGCTGCACCTGGCCGTGCAGTCGCTGCGCCAGGGCGAGTGCGACCTGGCCCTCGCCGGCGGCGTGAACGTGCTGGTCACCCCGGGCGCGTTCGTCGAGTTCACCCGGCAGGGCGGCCTCGCCGCCGACGGGCGGTGCCGGTCGTTCGCCGCCTCCGCCGACGGCACCGGCTGGTCGGAGGGCGTGGGCGTGCTGCTCGTGGAGCGGCTCTCCGACGCCCGGCGCAACGGCCACCGGGTCCTCGCCGTGATCCGCGGCTCGGCGGTCAACCAGGACGGCGCGTCGAACGGCCTCACCGCCCCGAACGGGCCGGCCCAGCAGCGGGTCATCCGGCAGGCGCTCACCAGCGCCGGCCTCACCACGGCGGACGTCGACACCGTGGAGGCACACGGCACCGCCACCACCCTGGGCGACCCGATCGAGGCGCAGGCGCTGCTGGCCACCTACGGGCAGGACCGGCCCGCCGACCGGCCGCTGTGGCTCGGGTCGATCAAGTCCAACATCGGCCACAGCCAGGCCGCCGCCGGCGTGGCCGGGGTGATCAAGATGGTGCAGGCGCTGCGCCACGGCATCCTGCCCCGCACCCTGCACGTCGACGCGCCCACCCCGCACGTCGACTGGTCGGCGGGCGCGGTCGAACTGCTGACCGAGGCCCGGCCGTGGCCCGAGACCGGCCGGCCCCGCCGGGCGGCGGTCTCCTCGTTCGGGGTCAGCGGCACCAACGCGCACGTGATCATCGAGCAGCCGCCGGCCGACGCGCTCGACGGCGAGGTGGTCGAGCGGCCGGCGCCGCCGCTGGTGCCGGTGCTGGTCTCCGCCCGCGGCGACGGCGGGCTGGCCCGGCAGGCCCGCCGCTGGG
>NZ_MUYZ01000342.1:0-6772 GCF_003013775.1 Micromonospora sp. MH33 | reverse complement strand
GGCCGGTGCCGGCGGCGGCGCGGGTCGGGTGGCCCACACCGTCGCCCCGGCGGTCGCCCCGAGCACCGCCAGCACCCCGGCCACCAGCACCGCCCGGCGGCGACCGGCCCGGCTGCGTACGTCGCCGAGCAGCCGGACCACCGGCAGTTCGGCGGTCAGGCCGCCCTCGGCGCGGCGCAGGTCGACCTGCTGGAACGCGAGCCAGTCGAGGATCGCCGGGAGCCGCCCGGTCACCGCCTGCTGGTGCTGCCCGGCGCGCCGGTCGGCGTCCCAGTCGCCCTGCTCCAGCACCTCCCGAACGGACAGCCGGGAACCGTGGCCGGTGGCGACGATGTCGCAGGCCAGCCGGGTGCTCCGGTCCGCCTCGCGGCAGCGCAGCACCAGGCGTTCCGGTGCGCGCAGCTCGACCACCTCCACCTCGGTGTCGGCGTCGTACCCGGGCAGCCCCGCGGTCCGCAGCAGCGTCCGGTCACCCAGCGACTCGCTTCCGGCGAACCACTTGGCGAGCAGCTCCCGTTCCGTCAGGGCCCGCCAGATCCGTGCCGGCGGGTGGAACAGGTCGACCTCGGTGGCGATCTCGATCACGCGGAGACTCTAAGGCTCGCCCGTCCCACCATGTCGGACGGGCGATCCCTACTCCTCCGCGGGCCGGTCCGGGCCGCCGTCGTGCCAGCGGGCGCGGAAGGCCGCCTCGCTCGCCTCGTGGCTGGCCTTCTCCTCGTAGACGGCCCGGCGCAGCGCGGTGCGGGACTCCGCCATCATCACCAGCTCGACCGCGACGAGCGCGACGCAGATCGCGGTGAGCAGCGCGAGCGCGCCGAGCGCCGGCAGGTGCCGGCCGGCCGGCAGCCCGGCGGCGAGCGCGGCGAGGGCGCCAATCCGGGTCCACGACACCGTTCTCAGGGTGCGCAGCTGGAACGCCATGTCCGCGGCGAGATAGAGCATCACGCCGGCGAAGAGCAGTGGCACCGCGGGGCCCCGGGCCCGCTCGGCCACCCCGCCGACCGGGTCGGTGATCGTCCGGACCAGTGCCTCCGCGCCGATCGCGAAGAGGATCACCCCCGCGATCATGGGCAGATAGAGATAGGCGTACGCGTCGCGGGCCATCGCCACCCGCGGGCGGCCCTCGGCGGCGTGCAGCGCGATCCGGGCGGCCGGGCCGATCATGTCGAAGTGCGTCCACCAGAGAGCCGCGGTGAACAGGATGCCGAAGATCGCCGCCGGGATGGCCGGCCAGGTCACCGGCTTGCCGAGCAGGTTGCCGCCGACGCCGACCGAGATCACCGACTCGCCCAGCGCGATGATCAGGATCAGGTCGTAGCGCTCGGTCCAGTGCTCGGCGGAGGTGATCTGCCAGCCCTCGGCGCCGACCAGCAGGCCGCTGGTGTACTGGATGACCACCACGGCGATCCAGAGCCCGTCGCGCAGCCAGAGCCCGAGGCCGGGATCGTCGACCTCGGGCGGGAGCAGCGCCGCGACCAGCAGCAGGCAGGTGGTGATCACCACCTCGGGGGCGAGCTGCCAGAGCTTGCGCCGGGCCAGCGGGTCGCCCCGGGTGGCGTACGCGTAGAGCGACATGTGGACGGCGCGGATCACCATGTAGCTGACGGTGACCAGGATCGGTCCGGCCGCGCCCTGCTGGAGGTCGCCGAAGGTCTGCGGCAGCGCCAGCGCGAAGGTGAAGAGCGCCACCATGCCGACCACCATGAGCACCGGCACGAAGCCCTCGCCCAGCCGGAGCCGGGTGGC
The DNA here is from genome assembly GCF_003013775.1 of Micromonospora sp. MH33. Taxonomy (NCBI): domain Bacteria; kingdom Bacillati; phylum Actinomycetota; class Actinomycetes; order Micromonosporales; family Micromonosporaceae; genus Micromonospora; species Micromonospora sp. MH33. The sequence continues at coordinate 5,023 of NZ_MUYZ01000342.1, read as the reverse complement.
CACCGCGCTGTGCACGACCCAGCACCACCAGAGCACGGCGAGCGCCAGCATGGCGTGCAGCAGTTCCCGCGGGGTCACGTTCGCGGCGGTGGCCCGGGTGATGATGAAGAACGACACCACGAAGACGAGGTCGAAGAAGACCTCGAACTTGTCCACCCGGGCGGCCGGGGCGACCGGCACGGCGGGCCCCAGCCCCTTGCCCCACCCGTCGCGGCCCATCGCCCGAGTCTGTCAGCGGCGGGTCGGCCCAAGGGCGGAATCGACCGGCATCCCGGCTGGCCTCCTCAGGTGGTGGACCGGCCCAGATAGGTGAGCGGGCCCGGGTCCGGCACCGGGATCACGTGGAAGCCCAGCCGGTCGTAGAAGCCGCGGGCGCGGACGTTGGCGGTGACCATGCCGACGTGCAGCGCGGGTGCGCCGGCCCGGGCGGTGGCGGCCAGGAACGTCTCCAGCAGCCGCCGGCCGTGGCCGCGCCCCTGGTGGCTGGGGAGCAGGTCGATGTGCAGGTGGGCCGGGTAGCCGGCCAGTTCCGGCACCAGCATCCGCTCGGGGTGGTGGTGCAGGGCGATCATCTCCTCGTCCGGGGTGCGCGGGTCGCCGGCCGGCACGGGGTAGCGGTGTGCCAGCCGGGGGATCCAGACGCGCCGGTAGGCGCGGACGAAGGCGGGGGTGTCGGCGGTGCCGACCACGTAGCCGACCACCCGGCCGGCGTCGGCCAGCACGAACGCCAGTTCCGGTTCGAGGTGCAGGTAGGGGCCGGCGAAGAGGTCGGGCATGAGGTCGTCGGAGGCGTACCTCCCGCGGGCGTCGCCGCCGGCGTCGGCGGTGCGGACGCAGATGTCGTAGACGGCGTCGTGGTCGGCGGGCCGGTACGGCCGCACGGCCGCCGTGGATGTCGTGGTGCCGCTCATGCCGGGACCGTACGGCGTGGTATCGCTCTCACCGAACCCCCGGCGGTCGAGGTTCACCCACCCAGCCGCTGGCGGGCCAGGAACTTCGGCACCACCATCCGCCACGCCTCGCAGACCAGCTCGGTCATCTGGGCGTGGTCGAGCCGGTCGAGGTGGCAGCAGACCCAGTTGAACCGCAGGTCGGAGGGGCGGGGGAGGAAGAACAGCGCCGGCTCGGCGGCGATCAGCCCGTCCCGCTGCTCCTTGGGGTAGCCGAAGCCCATGCTCCGCTCGTCGCGGCTGAACGCGACGTAGACGATCGCGCCCACCCGGAACTTGATCCGGTCGTGGATCAGGTGCTCGCTGGTGCGGGGGAGGGTGCGGGCCAGGGCGCGGACCTCGTCGACGGTGACCACGTCGAGGACGCTAGCCCCACCCTCCGACAATCACCCGGCCGCCGGGGCCGCGTGGGCGAGCGCGGTCCGGAGCGTGCCGGCAAGCGGCTGGTCCGGCGCCTCGATCCACTGCTGGACGGCGACCCGCAGGGTCGCCAGGAAGGCCGCGGCGAGGACCCGGGCGCGCAGCGCCGCGTCGGCGCCGGTGAGCCGGCGGCCGATCTCCCCGGCCAGCTCCCGCTCGATCGCCGTGTACGCGGCCACCTGGTGCGCCACCAGGCCCGGGTTGCCGTGCAGCCGGCGGCGCCGGTTGAGCCAGGATTCGGCGGTCTCGTCGTACATCTCGTCGGCCTGGCGCAGCGCGGCCCGGCTCAGCGCCGTCCAGGGCGGCAGGTCGGCGGGTTGCTCGGCGATCAGTTCCAGCAGGCGGCGCAGCCGCATGGTGTCGCCGTGGAAGAGCGCCTCCTCCTTGCTGGAGAAGTAGTTGGAGAACGTGCGCCGGGACACGTTGGCGGCGTCGGCGATCGCCTCGACGGTGACCCGGTCCGGCCCCTGCTCGGCGGCGAGGCGCAGGGCCGCCTCGTGCAGGGCGAGGCGGGTGGCCGCCTTCTTCCGCTCCCGCAGCCCGGTGGCCTCCTCCATGGCTCCCAGCGTACGTGATCCGTTTCTCAATGAGCAAACTTGCCTACTGCGCAAGATTCGAGAATGATTGCTTGAGGCAACCAAGGCGGGGGAGGGAGAAGAGTGGACGCCACCAGCCGAGAGCTCGTCACCCGGTTGCAGGATCTGCTGACCGGCGTGCGGCTGCTCAAGCAGCGGCGCGCGGACGACCGGCCGGTCGTGCCGCCCGGCCTGGTGGGCCTGCTCCGGCACATCGACCAGGGCGCCGACACCGGCTGCCACGCCCGGGACCTGGCGGAACGGAGCCGGCTCGACCCCTCGACGGTCAGCCGCGCGGTCGCCGCCCTGGTCGCCGACGGCCTGGTGGACCGGCGCACCGACCCGGAGGACCGGCGGGCCAGCCACCTGACCGTCACCCCGGCCGGCCGGACCGCCCTGACCGAGGCCTACGACTGGTACGGCGCGGTGCTCTCCCGGGCGCTCGCCGACTGGACCCCTGGCGAGGTGGCGGCCCTGTCCGCCGCGCTCGCGCGCCTCACCCGCGACCTTGAGGTCGCCCTCACCCGACACGACAACCTGGAGGACGCGCGATGAGCGCACCCACCGCGACGGCGGACGCCGCGCCCATGAACCGGCGGCAGACGCTGGAGGCCCTCAGCGGCCTGTTGCTGGTGCTCTTCGTGGCCATGCTGAGCAGCACGGTCGTCTCGACCGCCCTACCGAAGATCATCGGAGCCCTCAACGGCTCGCAGACCCAGTACACCTGGGTGGTCACCGCCACCCTGCTCACCGCCACGGCGACCACCCCGATCTGGGGCAAGCTCGCCGACCTGTTCAACAAGAAGCTGCTGATCCAGGTCGCCATCGTGGTCTTCCTGGCCGGCTCGGTCGCGGCCGGGTTCGCGCACTCCGCCGGCCAGCTCATCGCGGCCCGTGCCTTCCAGGGCATCGGCGTCGGCGGCCTCCAGGCCCTCGTCCAGGTGGCCATCGCGGCGATGATCCCGCCCCGGGAGCGCGGCCGCTACAACGGCTACCTCGGCGGCGTGATGGCGCTCGCCACGGTCGGCGGCCCGCTGCTCGGCGGCCTCATCGTGGACACCTCCTGGCTCGGCTGGCGCTGGTGCTTCTTCGTCGGCGTGCCCGTCGCGGTCGTCGCGCTGCTTCTGCTCCAGGTCACCCTGCACCTGCCCACGGTGCGGCGGGACAACGTGAAGATCGACTACCTGGGCGCCACGCTGATCGCCGCCGGCGTCAGCCTGCTGCTGGTCTGGATCTCGTTCGTCGACGACTCGTTCGCCTGGCTGTCCTGGCAGACCGGCGCGATGGTCGGCGGCTCGGTGCTGCTGCTCGCCCTGGCCGTCCTGGTGGAATCGCGGGCCGCCGAGCCGGTCGTGCCACTGGAGATCGTCCGCGAGCGCACCACCGCGCTGGCAATCCTGGGCAGCCTCGCGGTCGGCATGGCGATGTTCGGCGGCGCGGTCTTCCTCGGCCAGTACTTCCAGATCGGCCGGGGCTACAGCCCGACCGAGGCCGGCCTGCTCACCATCCCGATGATGGCCGGCGTGCTGCTCTCCTCGATCGTCGCGGGCCGGCTGATCACCGCCAGCGGGAAGATCAAGCCGTACATCGTCGCCGGGTCGATCATCTTGGTCGCCGGCTTCGCCCTGCTCGGCACGATCGACCACGAGACCTCGCTGGTCCTGGTCGGTGCCGCCATGTTCATCGTCGGCGTGGGCGTCGGCATGACCATGCAGAACCTGGTGCTCGCGGTGCAGAACACCGTGGCGCTCAAGGACATCGGCGCGGCCAGCTCCACGGTGGCGTTCTTCCGTTCGCTGGGCGGCACCATCGGCGTGTCGGTGCTCGGCGCGGTGCTCGCCCGCCGGGTCACCGACCGGATCACCCACGACCTGGCCGCGGCCGGGATCCCCACCTCGGGCGGCAGCGGCGGCAGCACGCTCAACCTCGCCGCCCTGCCCGAGCCGGTGCAGAACATTGTGCGGGCCGCGTATGGTGACGCGACCGGGCACATCTTCCTGATCTCCGCCGGCATCGCGGTCGTCGGGATCCTGGCCGCGCTGTTGCTCAAGCCGGTCACCCTGCGGTCCAGCCTGGACCTGCCCGACACCGCCCGCTCGGTCGCCGTCGCGGCCGACGCGGTCGACGGGGCGCCCGCCTTCGACGAGGTGGCCGTGGACGTCACGGGCCCGGGCGAACGCGCCCGCCGCTGACGCCCCGTCGTCCCAGGGCCGTCGCCGATTCCGGCGGCGGCCCTGGTCCGTGCCCACCCGGGCCGGCGTACGCCGGCCGTGACCGAATCGAGGCGCTGTGGACACGACGCAGCCCGCGCCGCCCCCGCCGGTGGCCGTCGACGCACGGCCGGCCGGGGCGGTGCGCCGGGCGGTCCGCGAGCTGACCCTCGTCGCCGTGCTCTTCCTCGCGTACAAGGCGGGTCGGCTGGCGGTGGCCGGGCGGTCCGCCGACGCGCAGGTGAACGGGGAGCGGATCTGGTGGTTCGAGCGGCTGCTGCACCTGCCGAACGAGGTGGCCGTGCAGGCGCCGTTGCTCGTCCACGAGCTGCCGGTCCGGCTGGCCAACTGCTACTACGCGTACGTGCACTTCCCGGCCACCGTGCTGTGCCTGGTCTGGCTCTACCTCCGCCATCCCGCGCACTACCGGTGGATGCGGCGGGCGCTCGCCGCGCTCACCGCCTCGGCGCTGGCCCTGCACGTCCTCGTCCCGCTCGCCCCGCCCCGGATGACCGCGCTCACCGGCCTGGTGGACACCGGCAGCCGGTACGGCCCCGCCGTCTACGGCCCGCCCGAGGCCGACACGCTGAGCAACCAGTACGCCGCGATGCCCTCGCTGCACGTCGGCTGGGCCGTGGCCGTCGCCGTCGCGCTGGTGACGGTCACCGCCGGGCGGTGGCGGTGGCTGTGGCTCGCCCACCCGGCCGTGACCCTGCTGGTGGTGGTCGGCACCGGCAACCACTACTGGCTCGACGGGGCGGTCGCGGTGACGCTCCTCGGGCTGATCCTGGCGGCGCTGCCCCGACCGGACGCGCCGCGCCGGCCACCGGCCGGGCCGGCGCCCGCCGCGCGGCTGCGCCCGCACGTG
>NZ_MUYZ01000341.1:0-6783 GCF_003013775.1 Micromonospora sp. MH33 | reverse complement strand
CCGCCCGCCAGTTCCGCCGCGGCCAGCCGGTCCAGCGGCCCTCGCGGCGGCTCCAGCCCGGCGCGCCCGACACCGCCGGCCGCCACGGCCGGCTCCTCGGCGGGTGGGGCGACCAGCAGCAGGCTCACGGGCAGGTCCTCCCGGGTCGCGGCGGCCACCACCGATGCCGCCGCCTCGCACCCCGACTCGAACGACTCGGCCACCCCGGCGGCCCGGTCCGGGTGGGCGGCCGCCCGGTTGTCCAGCACCACCACGAGCCGGGGCAGGCTCGTGTCCACGTTCTCCCGCACCATCAGCTCGCCCACCCGGGCGCTGGTCCGCCAGTGCACCCGGCGCAACTCGTCCCCGACCACGTACTCGCGCAGCGAGTCGAAGGTGATCGAGCCGTGCGGCACGCTGTCGGTGCGCCCGTCCAGGCTCCGGCCGGCGCCCGTCGGCACCGCCGACAGCGGGTGGATGCGCGGGTGCACCCACACCGGCAACGGCTCCCCGTACGCGCGGGCCAGCGCCACGAGACCCAGCGGGTCGCGCCGGGTCACCCGCAGCGGCCCGACCGGCACCACGCCCCGGCGCCGGGTCGGCACCGGGTAGCGCACCTCGGTGTCCCGGCCGGGGCGCAGCCGCAGCAGCGGCACCGGCACGAGCCGCCCGCCGCACCGGTCCTCGGCCACCAGGTTCGCCGCCCGCAGCCGCCCGGTGTTGCGCACGGTCAGCACCATGGCCGCCGGCTCACCCCGGGTCACCCGGTCCGGGTCGGCCACCCGCTCGACCGTCAACCGGGGACGCCAGGCGGCGGTGACCAGGGCGTACCCGACCGCGACGCCGGCCGCCGCGCCCAGCACGGTCAGCTCCGGGTACGCGTACCGGAAGCCCACGCCGAGCAGCACGACGGCAGCCACGAGCAGCCCGACGCCGCGGGCGGTGATGCCCACCGGTCAGCCGTGGACCGGGGCGGGCTGCCCCGACGGCAGCGGCACCGGCACCGAGGCGACCGCCTGGCGCAGCACGTCGGCCGCGGTCACCCCGCGCACCTGCGCGTCCGGGGTGAGCAGCAGTCGGTGCGAGAAGACCGGCTCGACCAGCGTCTTCAGGTCCTCCGGCATGATCCAGCCCCGGCCGTCGATCAGCGCGTACGCGCACGCCGCCCGGGTCAGCGCGATCACGCCCCGGGGGCTGACCCCGACCCGCACCTGCGGGTGGGTGCGGGTCGCCGCGGCCAGCCGCACCGCGTACGTGTAGAGCGGCTCGGCGATGTGCACCCGCCGGGCCATCTTCACCATCTCCCCGACCGTGGCCGTGTCGGTGACTGGGGTGAGCGAGTCGGGCGAGCGCAGGGTGGCGCCCCGCAGCACCTCCACCTCGACCGCCTCGTCCGGGTAGCCGACGGAGAGCTTCACCAGGAACCGGTCGAGCTGGGCCTCGGGCAGCCGGTAGGTGCCGTCCATCTCCACCGGGTTCTGCGTCGCCACCACGAGGAACGGCTGGGGCACCGGGTGGCGTACGCCGTCCACGGTCACCGTGCGCTCCTCCATCACCTCCAGCAGCGCCGACTGCGTCTTCGGCGAGGCCCGGTTGATCTCGTCGGCGATCACGATGTTCGCGAACACCGGCCCCGGGTGGAACTCGAAGCCCCGGGTGGCCTGGTTGAAGATCGTCACCCCGGACACGTCCGAGGGGAGCAGGTCCGGGGTGAACTGGATACGCCGCCACTGCCCCTTGACGGTCGCCGCGACCGCCCGGGCCAGGGTCGTCTTGCCCACCCCCGGCACGTCCTCCAGCAGCACGTGCCCCTGGGCGAAGAGAGCGGTCAGCGCCAGCCGGACCACCTGCGGCTTGCCCAGCACGACCGCGTTGACGTTCTCGGCCAGCCGGGCGGCCAGGGCGGCGAAGCCCTGCACCTCCGGTTGGGTGAGCGGTTCGTGGGTGTTCACGGGCGCGGGTGCTCCTCGGTGCGGCGCGGTCAGCAGGTGGGCAGGAGGTTGATGTTGTCGCCACCCTCCAGGTTCAGCCAGGCCCACGGGATGTAGGTCTTGCCCTTGTAGTCGACCTGGACCCACCAGGTGCTGCGCTTGTCCTTGTTGTAGATGTAGGCGTAGACCTCTTCACCCTGCTTCTTGCAGAAGGTTCGCAGGCGGGTGCCGTCCGGCACCCAGCCGGCCTGGCGGCTGTCCACCTGCTGGGTGATCTCGAAGATCTCGTTGCCGTTGCGGCCGTCACGGTCCGAGTTGCAGTAGGTGGCCTCCGCGCCGGACGAACCGTTCTTGCACGTCGCGACGCCGTAGACCGGGTCGGTCGACTGTGCCCGGGTCGCGGTGCCCTTGCCGGCCGCGTTGCTCGCCGTCACCGTCACTGTGTACGCGGTGCCCGGCGTCAGGCCGGTCACCCGCAGGCTTGAGCAGCTCCCGTTGGCCGTCTGGCCGCCGGTGGCGGCCGAGCAGGTCGCCCGCCCACCGCCCGCGTCGACGGTGAAGTTCACCGTCACCGAGGTGGCGTCGGCCGACGAGCCGGTCACCGTGACCTGCGGCGCGGCCACCGTGCGGGCCGTGGCGCTGGCTGCGGCGCCCGGACCGGCCTCGTTGACCGCCTTCACCTTCACCGTGACGTTCTGCCCGTCGCCGAGCCCACCGATGGTGGCCCGCACGTCGGTCACCTCGGTGGTCTTCCCGGCGGCCTCCACCAGGTACTTCGTCACCGGGCGGCCGTTGTCCACCGCCGGCGCCCACTGCACCGCGATGGTGCCCGGCTGGTCGGCCACCGTGGACGCCTGCAGCTCGGTCGGCGCCGCCGGGGCGGTGAACGGCACCACCGTGTTGCTCACCGGCGAGGCCTTCGACCCGGCGCCCTTGTCGCTCACCGCGATCACCGTGAAGGCGTACTGCGTGCCGTACTCCAGCTGACCGGCGGGGATGACCAGCTCGGTCTTGGGCGACTCGCCGGCCGGGGCGGTCGCGCCGGCCGAGCTGGCGGTCACCGCGTACTTCGTGACGGTGTTGCCCTGGCCGTTGGCCGCCGGCCACTTCACCAGCACCGTGCCGTCCGGCCGGGCCTCGGCGGTGACACTGGCCGGCGGGTCCGGCACGGCGGCGGTCGGCGTGACCGGGTTGCTCCGGCGCGCCGGCCCGTCGCCCTTGGCGTTCACCGCGTGCACCGCGAACGTGTACGTCTCACCGTTGGTCAGCCCGGTGATCTCCAGAGCACGCTGGTTCGCGCCCACCTCGTGGCGCTGGCCGGCGCCCTCCACCACGTACCGGGTGATCTCGGCGCCGTTGGACGCGGCCGCCTGCCAGCTCACCCGCGCCGACGCGTTCCCCGCGGCGGCCGTCACCGCGCGCGGCGCACCCGGCTTGCCCACCTTCGGCTTCTTCGGCGGGGGCGGCGGCGGGGCAACCGGCGGCGGGTCGCCACCGAGCACGTCGTTGGCGTACTTGTTGACCTCGCGGACCTGGTTCTTGTCGTCCACGACCTGCGCCGTGGAGGAGTTGGGCGGGTTGATGAAGAGATGGTTCTCGCGGACCTCCAGCTCCATCGGCCCGGGCCGGCCGGTGCCCTTGATGGTATCGACGAGCTGCCCGTTCGCGTCGAAGGCGTAGACCGTGCCGGTGGTCTCGTCGGCGCAGTAGAAGCGGCCCGCCCAGGCCACCGCCGGGCTGAGCCGCTCACCCGCGCCGGGCACCGTGAAGCGCTGCACCTCGGCGCCGTCGCGGACCACGTGCACCTTCCGTTCGCCGCTCACCGTGACCGGCACCTGCGGGCCGCTGGTGCGCGTCGGCAGGCTGCCCGGGGCGGTCATCGTCAGGTTGGCCCGCTGCGTCCGGCCGGCCCGCACCGTGACCAGCGAGACGGAGGTGCGGTCGAGCACCGCCACCCCGTCGTCCAGCGTGGACACCACCAGCTCGTGCGCGGGCTCCGCCACCTCGTACGTCTCGACCCGCTTCGGGCTGAGCCCGGCGGGCGGCGCGGCGCCCGGTGTCGCGGGCAGATCGGCGGCGGTGACCGCCGAGACGGTGCCCTCGCTCGGGACCGCGACCCACAGCTTGCCCGCGCCGTCGAACGCGCCGCCGGTGATGCCCGGCGGGTAGCGCACCGGCTCGCCCACCGGGGTCAGCGACCGCGGGTCGAGCTGCCGGACGATGCCCTGCACCGCGTCGACGACGAACGCCGCGTCCTCGTGCAGGGCGACGCTCACCCCGAGGCCCGGGGCGGTCGGTGTGGTGGCGGTGATCTGGAGGGTGGCCAGGTCCAGCGAGCTGACCTGACCGGTGTTCAGGTCGCGCAGGATCAGCAGGCGGTCGGTCTGGGCGACCTGCATCTGGTGCCGGCGCCCGCCGGGCACCTCCATCCGGGTGTCCACCCGGGCGGTGACCCCGTTGACCCGGGCCAGCTCGCTGCGGCTGGTGCTCCACAACCAGGAGGAGGCGTCGTAGTTGGCCACCGCGTTGTCGGCGGCGCCCAGCCCGAGCACGGTCAACCCCATGGCGGCCAGCAGCGCGGCCACGGTGCCGATGGTCACCAGCCCGCCCCGCATCCGGGACCGGGGGCGGGCCGTCTCCGGCCCGGTGCTCGTGACGTCCTCGATGGTGGTCACTGCCGGCTGCCTCCCCGCGTCGGTGGGGGAGGGCGGCACGCGTGGTCGACCCTCCCCAGAGCCGGGAGCCATCATAGGGGCCGGCCGGTGCCGGTGAAACCCGCACCGTCCGCCTGTGGACACCGAGCGTGTCGCCGGTGGCCGGTCAGTCGGGCGTTGTGCCGCCCTCCCGGTCGGTGCAGACCTGACCCGAGGTGGCGTAGGTTTCCGTCGAGTAGACGGCCAGCACCGTGAAGCAGTAGTCCAGCTTCGGACTCAACCCGTTCACCGTGTAGCGGGTCTGCCCGGCGTCCACCGTGGCCATCACGCCCAGCTTCTGCCCGGCCCGCCCGCCGGCCACCACGAACGGCACCCCGCCGCCCGTCGGGTCGGTCCAGGTGACCGTGATCGTGGTGGTGTTGTCCTGCAGCCGCAGGTCACCCGGAGGCGGCCCGCTCGCCTTCGGCTTCGCCGCGGTCGGCGCCGGCGCGGGCGGCGGCGCCGGGTCGCGGTTGAGCAGCACCGCGCCCACGCCGACGGCGGCCGCTACCGCGACCACCACGGCACCGGCCGCCACGGCCACCACCGTGCGGTTGCGGCCGCGTGGCTGCGGTTCCTCCGCCACCGGGTACGCGGCCGGCTGGTGGAACGCCGGCGGCACCGCCGGCCAGGCCCCCTCGTCCCCGCCCTCCGGCGCCGGCTCCGGCTCGGGTTCCGTTGCCGGGGGCGCGTCCACCACCGGCTCGGGACGCGGGTCGTCGGGCCGGTCGAGCGGCTGCGGCGGGGCCGCGCTGCTCCACGGCGGTGCGGTCATCCCCCAGGGCGGCACGGGCGAGGCGCTGACCGGCGCCGCGGCGGGCGGCCCGCTCACCGGCGGCGGGAACCCGGTCGTGGGCGGCCCGCTCACCGGGTACCCGGGCGGCCCGCTGACCGGATGGCCGGGCTGGCCGCTGACGGGATGGCCGGGCGGTGGGGCAGAGATTGGCGGCGGTGCGCTGAACGGAGGGTTGACGCCCGGTGGGGTGGCGAAGGGCGTGCCCATGCCCGGTCCGGCGTTGAGGGGCGGGCCACTGGCTGGTGGGCCGCTGACCGGCGGCGGGAGAGATGGCCCGTTGGTCGGCGGGCCGCTGACGGGCTGCGGAGGCAGGGGTGGGCCGCTGGTCGGCGGACCGCTCACCGGCGAGGAGGGCGAGCGGCCGCTGCCATCGGCCGCACCGCTGCCGGGCAATGGCGAGGTCGGCAGGCTGTTGACCGCCGAGGGTGGCAGGGATGCGTCGCCGCCCGACGTGCCGTGCACCGGCCGTGTGTCGGCAGCGTGCTCGTCCACTGCGGGCTGACTGTCCCGCGCGACACCGCCCGTCGGAGGTCCGCTCGGCGGATTCGCCGTTCCCGCGCCGACGGGTGTCTGGGCGGGTGCGACGGCGGGCGGCCCGCTGACCGGCGGTCCGCTCACGGGCGGCGCGCTGACGGGCGGCGCGCTGACGGGCGGCGCGCTGACGGGCGGCGCGCTGACGGGCGGCGCGCTGACCGGAGATGTGCTCACGGGCGAGTTTCCCGCCGGGGGCGCGCTCGCGGGCGGGCTGCTCACCTGAGCGGTCGTGCCGGCACCCGGCGACGGCGAGGCGGTCATCCGCTCCGCCTCCTCCCGGAGCAGCGGGCCGATCTGCTGCACCTGGATGGTCGGCTTGTCCCACCCCGGTGCGGGGGCTGCGGGGGTGGCGCCGCGTTCGCCCACACCGGATTCCCCCGCTTCCGCGGCTGGCGGCACGGGCGTCCGGTATGGCGGGACGGCCGCCACGGGTGTGGGTGCCGGCGGAGCCGAGGTGGGTGCCGCGGTCGGCGCACCGGACGTCGGCGGAGCGGAGACCGGGATGGGCGGTGGCGGAGGAAGAACGCCGGGCGTGGGCGGGGCAGAGGTCGGAGCCGGGATCCTCCGCGCTGGCGGCATGCTTGCCGCAGCGGGCGGAGCCAGCGGTCCGGGCGCGCCGGAGTTCGGCGCGGCCGGCCCCGGGGCGGGCGCGGGCGGCGTCGAGACGGGTCGGACCGGAGGTGGGATGACCGGCGCCGGCGGCAACGGGACCCGCCCTGCGGCGGGCGGCGCGGAGCTGGGCGCGTGCGGCATCGGGCGCGCGGCGGGCGGAATCGGCGCCGCCGGGGCGGGGTTCGGTGGCGGCGACGGGACGACCGGAGGTCGAGGCGTGACCGGCGTGATCCCGGGC
>NZ_MUYZ01000340.1:0-6866 GCF_003013775.1 Micromonospora sp. MH33 | reverse complement strand
CCCGGGCGGCCCGGCACCGCGTACCGCCACCGGCACCAGCGCCACCAGCACCAGCACCGCCGCGACCGCCGCCGCGATCCGCCGCCGGGTGCGCCGCGCGGTCCGCACCGCGCGCTCGTGCACCGGGTACGCGGGCACCTCGGCCGCCGCCTCCCGCAGCGCCTCCCGCAGCCGTACGCTCATCGCCCGCTCCTCTCCGGCGTCCGCTCCCACAGGTCGGGGACGAGGTCGCGGAGCCGGCGCACGGCATCGTGCCCGTGCCGCTTCACCGTCCCCACCGAGCAGCCGAGCACCTCGGCCACCTGCGCCTCGGTCAGGTCCTCGTAGTAGCGGAGCACCACCACGGCCCGCTGCCGGGCGGTGAGCCGGCGCAGCGCGGCCACCACGCTGAGCCGCAGCGCGGTGTTCTCGGTGTGGTCGCCGCCGCCCCGCTCGACCGGCGTCGCGTCCAGCCGTTCCGCCACCCGTCTCCGGCGCCACCACGAGACCTGCTGGTGGTACATGACCCGGCGCACGTAGGCCTCCGGGTCCCCGTCGCGGATCCGCCGCCAGTGCCGGTACGTCCGGGCCAGCGCGCTCTGCAACAGGTCCTCGGCGTGCTGGTGGTCCCCGGTCAGCAGGTACGCGGTCCGGGACAGCGCGGGCGACCGCTGCACCACGAACTCGTGGAAGGTCTCCGACATGCCCACCCCCTCACCCTGTCCGAACGCCGTCCACCCGCCGGTTGGTTGAGGCGGTCATTCGACCACGCCCCGCCGGTACGGCCCCCAGGCCACGAACCGGTCGAACAGGTCGCGCGGTGTGGGCCCGTCGTGCGGGTTCAGCCGGAACAGGTCGTGGGTCGCCTCGTGGTAGAGCCCGGAGAGGTAGACGGCCAGGTCGACGGGGTGGTCGGCGTACTCCGCCTTGAGCAGCAGTCGGGCCTGGGCGCACGGCCACGGCGAGCCGCAGGCCCGGCACAGCCACAGCGGCCGGATCGGCAGGTGCGCCGGCTGGTCCGGCGGGTAGGCGCGCGGCCGGTCGGGGTGCGGCCCGAGCCGCGGTACGGGAGGCATGGCGCCACTCATCACGACCTTCCTTGTCATCGGACGCAGGTCGGGGCCGCCCCCGGCATCGGGGGAATGGGGGCGGCCCCTCGGCGGGCCGGACGGGAGGCGGCCCACCGGTGACAGTCTGTTGAGGACGGCACTACGCTCGGAAGGGTTTCGGTCGCTCTGGGTGGTCGCCGAGCGGGGGCGAGGTCGGGCGCGGGAGACCGTGGGAAGCCGTGTGCGGATCTGGGCGGAGACAGGGGAGGGCATGGGCGGGTCGTGGTGGGAGTTCATCGCTGGTGAGCTGCGGCAGGCCCGCCTCCGAGCCGGCCTCAGCCAGGAGGATCTGGCCAAGCTGATCAATTACTCGGCGTCCCACGTGTCCGGTGTGGAAACGGGTCAGCGCCCGCCGAAGTCCGACTTCCTCGCGGCGGTCGACCAGGCGATGCACACCGGTGGGATGTTCGCTCGAATGCTCCACCGCGCCTCGCTGGTCGAGGGAACGCCGCCCTGGCTGCGCACCTGGATCGACAGTGAGCGGGAGGCGACCCTGCTGCGCTGGTACGAACCGGCCTACGTCCCCGGCATCCTCCAGACCGAGGCATACGCGCGAATGACAATGGCGGACAGCCTGCTCACCGAAGAGGAGACCGACCAGCGGGTCGTCTCACGGCTGGGGCGGCAGGCCATCCTCACCCAGGCGCACCCGTGCCCGCTCGTCGCCGTCCTCGACGTCATGGTGCTCCGTCGGCCGCTCAGGGGGCACGCAGCGCTGATGGGTCAGCAACTCGCCCACCTGGTGAAGATGGCCGCGCTGCCGCACGTGCAGATCCTGGTGGTGCCGGAGGAGGCCGGGCTCTACCCTGCCTTGCAGGGCGGCTTCATCCTGGCCACCCTGAGCGACGGGACAGTGCTGGCGCATCTGGATCACCAGGTCCGTGCGCAGGTGGTCAACCACACCGAGGACATTGCGAGCTTGCAACGGAAGTGGGAAGCCGTCCGTGGGGAAGCCCTGTCCCGCCGGCAGTCTCTCGACCTGATCAAGGAGGCGGCGCGATCATGGATCTGACCGGTGCCCGGTGGCGTAAGTCGACCCGCTCGGGCTCGAACGGCGGATCGTGCGTCGAGGTGGCCGACAACCTGCCCGGCGTGGTCGGCGTCCGGGACAGCAAGGACCCGGCCGGCCCCGTTCTCACCTTCACCCCGCAGACCTGGCGCGCCTTCGTGACCTTCGCCAAGCGGGCCTGATCCCGCCGGTCGTCAGCCGAGCCGGCGGGCGAGCCAGGGCAGCAGCGCGTCGCCCTGCAGGCGCTGGAACGCCCGCACCGTCGGGATGCCGGGCGGGGGCGGCTGGCGGGCGCCGTCCAGGAAGAAGCCGGTGAGCCCGGCCAGCACCCCGGTGAGGTCGGCCGGGTCCGCCCCGGCCGCGAGCGGCAGGGCGGCCAGCAGCGCCTCCGGGTCGTGGCCGCCGTGCACCTGCACGTTGACCAGGACGAGCAGGCTGTCCAGCCAGGCCGGCCCGCGGCAGGCCCACGGCCAGTCGACCACGGTGACCGTGCCGTCCGGGCCGATCAGGAGGTTGTCGGCCCGGACGTCGAGGTGGCAGAGGGTCTCGCCGACCAGCGCGGCCAGCCCCCGGTCGGCGGCCGCGCACAGCTCGGGGAGCCGGGCGCGCGCCCAACCGTCCAGGTCGGCCGGTGGGTCGGCGGCGATCCGTCGCCAGCCGCGGAAGTCGTACCCGAGCTGCTCGGTCGCGGTGGTGGCCGCCGCGGCGGGCGCCGGGGTGAGCACCGCGGCCATCGCCTCCAGGGTGGACAGCACGGCGGCCAGCTCGTCGGCCTGCCACGGGGTGACCGGGTGCCGGCCCTCGACGTCGGTGAAGACCAGCGCGATCCAGTCGCCGTCGTCGTGGCTCCCGAGCAGCCGGGGCGCGGGCGTCGCGGCCGGCAGCGCGGCGGCGACGCGTGCCTCGGCGCGGTGCAGCGCGGGGCTGCGGTCGTTCTGCGCCGGGCTGACCGCCTTGACGAAGGCCCGCCCGCCGCCGGCGGTGCGGACCCGGTCGGCGGTGCCGGGGGAGAAGCCGCCGTGCTGCGACTCCGCCGCCACCACCCGGTCGCCGAGGATCTCCTCGACCGCGGCGCGGACGGGCCCGGGTAGGTCGGCCCAGCGGATCCGGCTCTTCGTCAGGCTGGTCACCGCACCACCGTGCGCCGAGCCGCCCGGCCGCGGCAACCGATTACCGCGCCCCGGCGGTGTAGCGGAGCACCACCACGCCGCTGTCGAAGGGCCGGCTGTCGACCAGGGTGAACCGGTTCGGGGTGAAGCCCCGGTCGGCGAGCGGGACGCCGCTGCCGATCACGACCGGGTTGAGCTTGACCACCAGCTCGTCCACCTCGTCGAGAAGCTGCCCGGCGAGTTGCCCGCCGCCGCAGAGCCAGATGTCGCCGCCGGGCTGTCCCTTCAGCTCGCGGACGAAGGCCACCGGATCGGCGTCCACGATCTCCAGCTGGGGATCGTCGGACGGGGGCAGGGAGCGGGAGAAGACGTACTGCCTGAGGTGCGCGTAGGGGCTGGTCACGCCGAGCTTCAGCGCCGGGTCGTAGGTGGCCCGTCCCATCAGCAGGGCGTCGAAGCGGCCGGCCGGCGGCGAGGAGATGCCGAACTGGGCGTGGGTGAAGGTGGGGAAGGTCTGGGGCCATTCGGCGGTCAGGTAGGCCGCCACGTCCGGCGCCAGCGGGAGGAAGTCGTAGGACCCGTCGGGGGCGGCGATGAAGCCGTCGAGGGTGCTGGCGACGTAGTACACGAGCTTACGCAAACCGACTCCGATGTCCGGGATCAACCACGACGGCTGTCGTGGTGAGATCAGAATGTACAACACCTGTCGTGGTTATTGCTAGGGTGCTGCCATGGCCAGGAATCCGGAACGCCGTACCCTGCTCGCCGACGCCGGGTTGCGGGTGCTCGCCGCCGCCGGCGCGCGCGGGCTGACCCACCGCGCGGTCGACGCCGAGGCGGGCGTCCCCACCGGCACCGCCTCCAACTACTTCCCGTCCCGGGCGGCGCTGCTCGCCGGGCTGGCCGAACGGATCTTCGACCGGATCGCGCCCGACCCGGCGGTGCTGGCCGAACTCGGCGGGCGCGAGCCCTCCCTCGCGCTGGTCACCGACTACCTGCGCTACATCGTCGAGCGCACCACCCGCGAGCCCGACCTCACCCGGGCCCTGTTCGAGCTGCGGCTGGAAGCCTCCCGCCGCCCCGAACTGCGGGCCGCGCTCGGCGGCGTGCTGCGCCGGGGGTACGCCGACGACGTCGCCTTCCACGTCGCCGCCGGGCTGCCCGGCGGCGCCTTCGAGATCGCCCTGCTGCACTACGCGGTCGACGGGCTCCTGCTCGACCTGCTCACGACCTCGATCGACGCCGGGTTCGACGCCGATCAGGTGGTCTCCGCCCTGGTCTCCCGTCTGGTCGGCGGTGTCACCGGCTGACCGGCGCTCCGCCCAGGTATGTCGCGGCGGCCAGCGGGAACGCGGGCCGGGACGCACCTGGGGAGGAGCGACGATGACGGATGGCGCCGGACTGACCATCGGTGTGCTCGGCTCGTACGGCGGTCGCAACCTCGGCGACGAGGCGATCCTCACCGGACTCCTGGCCGACCTGCGTCGTCAGGAGCCGAACGCCCGGATCATCGTCTTCTCCCGGAACCCGGCGCACACCGCGCTGGCCCACCCGGACGTGGAGGCGGTGCCCTGGGAGGGTGTCAGCCGGGTCGACTCGTCGGCGGTCCTGGCCCAGCTCGACCTGCTCGTCCTGGGCGGCGGCGGGATCCTCTACGACAAGGAGGCCCGGCGCTACCTGCGGGTGGTCCGGGTCGCACAGGAGCGCGGGCTGCCGCTGCTCACGTACGCCGTCGGGGTCGGCCCGCTCAGCGAAGGGGTGGACACCGGGATGGTGCGGGAGACCCTGGGCCAGGCCACCGAGGTGACCGTGCGCGACCAGGAGTCCCGGATGGTGCTGGAGGAGGCGGGGCTGCTGAACCCCATCACCGTCACCGCCGACCCGGCGTTCCTGCTCACCCCGGAGGACTTCCCGGAGAGCTGGCTGCGTGAGGAGGGCGTGCCGGCCGGCAAGCAGCTGGTCGGGCTGAGCGTCCGCGAACCGGGCCGGGCGGCCGAACGCCTCGACGTCGACGGCTACCACCGCCTGCTCGCCCAGATCAGCGACTTCCTGGTGCACCGGATCGACGCGTACGTGCTCTTCGTGCCGATGGAACGCGACGACATCCGGCACTCGCACGGCGTGATGTCGCACATGATCGCCGCCGAACGGGGCCGGATCCTGCACAACGACTACTCGCCCCGGCAGGTGCTGGGCCTGATGAAGCACTTCGACCTCGCGGTCGGCATGCGCCTGCACTTCCTGATCTTCGCGGCCATGATGGGCACCCCGTTCCTGCCCCTGCCGTACGCCGGAAAGGTCTTCGACCTGGCCCAGCGGCTCGGGGTGCCGGCGCTGCGCGGCGTGGAGCGTGAGGTGGAGGGCCCGCTGCTGGCCGAGGTGGACCGGTTGTGGGACGAGCGCGACCAGCGGGCCGACGAGACCGCCCGGCGGGTGGCCGCCGTGTGCGAGCAGGCCCGCGGCACCTCCCAGGTCACCCACGGCGTGCTGGAGAGCATCCGGTCGCGGACGCTGAGCAGGGTCACGGCCTGAGCGGCGTCAGGCCGCCGGACCCCGCCAGGTGTAGACCCACTCGCGCTCGTGCTGGTCATCCGACTGCAGCTCGTAGATCTGCGCGTGCGCCAGCCCCTCCGGCCCGATGTGGTGGTGGGTCAGCGGCGGGCGGCCGTTGCTGTCCAGCTCCACCGTGACGGTCTCGCCGTCGGCCGTGCCGCCCATCAGAGGGATCTGCGCCGTGGATGCCATGCGCTCATCCTGCCGCGCGGATCGTCGGCCCGCAGCGGGATGAGGGGCAGCGGGCCGGCGGGCCCGGCGACTAGGGTCCGGGGATGGCGGAACCGACGATCGACCCCACTCTCGGTCCGGTCCTCGCCCGCACGGGCGACGAACGGGCCATCCTCGAATCGTTCCTCGACTTCCACCGGGCGACCGTGCTGCGCAAGGCGCGCGGCCTCTCCGACGCCGAGGCGGCCCGCCGCCTGGTGCCCTCCCGCACCACCCTCGCCGGGCTGCTCAAACACCTGGCCCTGGTGGAACGGAACTGGCTGCCCTGCCTGTTCGCCCCCGGGCCGGGTGACGTCTACCTCACCAGCGAGGCCGACGCCGAGGCCAGCTTCACCCTCGACCCGGGCGAGACGCTCGACGGCCTGGCCGCGGCCTACCGGGCCGCCTGCGCCCGGTCCCGGGCCGTCGCGGCCCGGTTCGACCTCGACCACGTGGTGCCGCACCCGCAGCTCGGCGAGGTGTCGCTGCGCTGGGTGTTGGTGCACCTCATCGAGGAGACCGCCCGGCACGCCGGGCACGCCGACATCCTGCGCGAGCTGACCGACGGCGAGACCGGGGCGATCTGACCGGGCTCAGCCCCGGGGCAGCAGGCCGGCCGGATATTCCATGCCGTCGTGGCTGCAGGCGGCCGCGGCCACCCGGGCGGCGTACCGGGCCGCGTCGAGCGGGGCGGCGCCGCGCAGCCGGGCGGCGATCAGGCCGGCGGCGAACGCGTCGCCCGCGCCGTTGGTGTCGACCACGGCCGCCGGCGGGGTGGTCGCGGGCACGTGCACCGGCGGGGGGTCCCGGCCGTGCCGGGTCGCCGCCGCCCCCCCCCCCGGCCCCCGCCCCGTCCGGGGGGCCCGCCCCGCCGCCACCCTTCCCGCCCCGGCGCCC
>NZ_MUYZ01000034.1:0-37792 GCF_003013775.1 Micromonospora sp. MH33 | reverse complement strand
ACTGCAGTACCTACTCGCAACCTGGCTCGGGTTCTGCCCCCTCTGCCGCCAACTCGTCCCAACCTAACAAAGCACTACTAGTACGTCCGAGACGGGTTGATGGCCAGCCACACTGTCTGTGAACGGCCACGCGATGCCGCAGCCCGAGCAGGTTTCGAGGACGGGTACCACCGGTCGGCCACGATCAGCCGGCCGCCGCTTCACTGGGTTTTGTACGCGAGCTAGTGTCCTGAGTCGTTAATTCGTTGGCAGTATGCGGCGATCGTTTCGAGGATGTCGTCAGCCGTCCTCGTCCACCCGAACGGTTTGGGGTCGGCGTTCCACGCCTCGATCCAGGCGGTTACGTCGGCTTCCAGTGCGGCGACACTGCGGTGGCTGACCGACGGAGTTTGCGGTTGGTCAGTTCGGCGAACCAGCGTTCGACCAGGTTGAGCCACGACGAGTAGGTCGGGGTGAAGTGCAGGTGGAACCGGGGGTGCTTGAGCAGCCACTGCTGGATGGCGGGCGTCTTGTAGGTGGCGTAGTTGTCCAGCACCAGATGCAGGTCCAGCTCGGGCGGGGTTGCCCGGTCGATGGTGCGCAGGAAGCGCAGGAATTCCTGGTGGCGGTGTTTGCGCTGGGTCTGGCCGATTACTTTGCCGGTGGCCACGTCCAGGGCGGCAAACAGGCTGGTGGTGCCGTGGCGGACGTAGTCGTGGGTCACCCGGCCGGGTACGCCGGGCATCATCGGCGCGCTCCGATCCAGGGCCTGCATCTGCGACTTCTCGTCCACGGCGAGGACCATGGCGGCCTCCGGCGGGTCCAGGTACAACCCGACAATGTCGCGGACCTTGTCCACGAACAGCGGGTCGGTCGACAGCTTCCAGCTGTCGACCTGGTGCGGTTTGAGCCCGAACGCCCGCCAGATGCGCGAGACCGCGGTCTGATTCAGCCCCACCGCCTCGGCCATCGACCGGGTCGACCAATGACTGTCCTGATTGGGCGGCAGCTCCTCGAGCGTCTTCGTGATCACGGCCTCGACCTGGGCGTCGCCAATCCTCCGTGGCGCCCCCGGGCGCGGTTCGTCGCGTAGCCCGTTCACCCGATCGGCCACGAACCGCTTACGCCACTTGCCGACCGTCGGCAGCGACACCCCAAGCCGGCGAGACACCTCGCTGTTGGACAGCCCTTCCGCACACGCCAGCACGATCCGCGCCCGCACCGCCAACGCCTGCGCCGTCTTCGGCCGCCGAGCCAGCCCTTGCAACTCCTCCCGCTCCTCGGCGGTCAGTTCCAGCGGCGCCAGCTTCGGACCACGGCCATCACCCACACCGGCAATCTACCAGCGAATTAACGACTCAGGACACTAGTCACCGACGAATCTCCCGCCCATACTGCTGATAGAGCCGCCGCGGGGTCCGGTGACAGGAGGCACTCGTACCGGCAGGCGCAGCGCTGGCGGTCGCCGCCAGAGCGGATGCACCTTTCATCGTCGCCGGCTGATGAGATCGGAACACCGCAGACCAGTCACCGTCGACCGATCGTCGGGTCCCGTCAGGCGCACCGGGATCGGTGCGGGCTACGCGGAGGTGGTCATGTACCCAGCGGCGAAGGTTCGCACCGTTCTGGCGGCCGGGGCTCTCGGCCTTGCCATGGTCGCCTGCCAGTCCTCGCACGCCCCCACGCCCGCCCCGTCCGCCCCTGATGCGGCACGCTCAATCTGGTCCGCGCCCGGTGGGTCGGGTGGCGAACGGGTGGCATCGCCGGCCACGTCGACCGCGCCGCCGCCCACGAAGGCCCCGGGCACGGCACCCGCGCCGGCACCGTCCGTGCCGGCGCCGACCATGTCGGCCGGCCTGACCAGGCGGCAACTGGCCGGGCAGCGGATCATCTACTCCTATCCCGGGTTGACACCACCGGCGAGCCTGTTGAGGATCATCCGCGCCGGTGAGGCCGCCGGGGTGATCTTCTTCGGGGAGAACATCGCCAGCACCGCCCAGATCAGCTCGGTGGTCGCCCAGTTGCGACGGGCCCAGGCGCAAAGTCGGGTCCATGTGCCGCTGCTGCTGATGGTCGACCAGGAGGGTGGCCTGATCCGGCGGCTGCCGGGGGCGCCCGCGCTGTCGGAGAAGCGGATCGGCCAGTCCGCCGGCCCGGTGGCCGCGGCGGCCGCGGCGGGCACCGGAGCCGGCCGCACTCTCGCCGCGGTAGGCATGAACGTCAACCTCGCCCCGGTTCTGGACGTCTACTCCACTGCGGGCAACTTCATCGACCAGTACCAGCGCTCCTACAGCGCGAACCCCGGCACGGTCGCGCCTCTGGGACGGGCGTTCATCACCGCCCAGCAGCGCACCGGCGTAGCCGCCACCGCCAAGCACTTCCCCGGACTGGGACGGGCGGCAGCGGACCAGAACACCGACACGCGGCCGGTCACCCTGTCCCAGTCGCTGGCCACGTTGCGCGGCACCGACGAGTTCCCGTACTCGGCCGCCGTCGCCATCGGCGTCGACCTCGTCATGATGTCCTGGGCCATCTACCCGGCCCTGGACCCGAACCGCCCAGCCGGCCTGTCGCCGACCGTGGTCAGGCAGGAACTGCGCGGCCGCATCGGGTTCACCGGAGTGACCGTCACCGACGCCCTGGAAGCCGGCGCCCTGGCTCGCTACGGCAGCACCGGCCAGCGCGCGGTAGCCGCCGCGACCGCCGGGATGGACCTCATCCTGTGCTCCGCCCGTGACGTCAGCCAGGGCGAAGCCGCCACCGCCGCCCTGGTCAACGCCCAGACCGGGGGCCAGCTCGACGCCGCCGGCTTCATCGCCGCAGCGGATCGGATCGCCGATCTGCGGGCCCGTCTTCACTGACTGTCAGTGAGGTTGCCTCGGGATGTGGCCACCCGGGGTTGTGCCGCGACATCTGAGCGGTACGGCCGGACGCGTCTACCCGCAGCGGGAGAAGCACGTTCATCCACCGCCAGCCGACCCGGTCGCCGAGGCCGCCGTTGACTCTCGACCTGTTGAAAATTGCCAAGCGGTGCGGTGGAATAGTCGAAAGGTTTCACCACCGATCCTCGCGGATGAAGGTGGCATCATGTCAGTCCGCCCACCGCGTCTTCTTCGCACGGCGACGGCCGGCACTCAGCGACGTGTACTTCAGCGCCGTGCAGGTGCGGGCGAATCGGCTGAACCCGAAGAGGACTCTCGCCGCCGAGGACCACAGCCGCCCGGCGTTCCTGCCCGCGTGGCTGCGACCGCACTAACGCCGCGCCCTCGTGGCGACGATGCGCGGCACGACGGCCGGCCGGGCAAGCGGTACGCGCACGTGACTGACGTGCATCAATATCGTCAGCCGGTCCACAACGGTTGTCGTGGTTGTTCCACACCCCTCATGGAGGCAGTGCATGTCAGCTCATCGGCACGAGGTCGGTCGTCGCACCCTGTTCAAGGCAGGTCTGGGTACAGGGATCGCGACGATCGTCGGCACTGAACTGTTCGCGGTGGCACCAGCGGGTGCCGCACCCAGCGACATGCTCCCCTGGATCATCGATTGCGACACCTGGGGTGCGCGTCCGCCAAGGGGAGCGATTCAGATCACCGGCAACGTCACCAACAAGATCATCCTGCACCACATGGCGTTCCCGAACGTCACGGACTACTCGCGCGACCACGCGATGCAACTGGCGCGGGACTGTCAGAACCTGCACATGGACGTCAACGGCTGGGTGGACACCGGACAGCACTTCACGGTCAGCCGTGGCGGCTACGTGCTGGAGGGCCGGCACCGCAGCCTGCAGACGCTCGACACGGGCGGGCACCAGGTCAGCGCCGCACACTGCCCGGGCGAGAACGGGAACGCGATCGGGATCGAGAACGAGGGCACCTACATCACCGAGACGCCGCCGGACGCACTGCTCGACGCGCTGGTGGGGTTGTGCACCGCGGTGTGCCAGCAGTTCCGGCTGCAGCCATGGGACATCTTCGGCCACTGGGACTTCTACACCACCCAGTGCCCGGGCATCGCCTTCTACCGGTTGTTCCCGACGGTGCGCTCGCGTGTCGCGGCAGCACTCGGTACCCAACAGTCGGACATCCCCGCACGTCGGTGGCCCGACATCTGGCGCTTCGTCGACGGCCCGGTTGTGCAGGTCGCGCAGTACCTGCTCGCGGATCTCGGGTACCCGCTGACCCCGAACGGCGACTTCGGCTACGACATGAATGCCGCCGTGGCCGACTTCCAAGCCAAGCACGGGATTCGGGTCGACCCGGACGCGACCTTCGACGCGGCCACCTGGGAAGCGCTTGTGCCGACACTCGACAAAGACGCCAACGGTCTTCCCGTCAACGCGCTGCAGTACCTGCTCGGCCGCAAGGGGTACGACGACGTCACGACAAGTGGCGAATTCGACCACAGCACCATGAAGGCGGTCCAGGACATGCAGCGCCTCCACGGTCTCGTACCCAACGGGAAGGTTGACGTGGACACGTGGTGCGCGATTGTCGGTGGCGCAGTCCGCTCGGCCTTCCAGCAACCGCACGCCGCGTAGGCACCGACACGGTCGCAGATGCATGCCTCGTTGAGTCGGCTTCGAGGACGATGGCACCACGTCACCGGGCCGTCGTGGATCCCGCCTCAACGGGCATGGCCGTGCCGGTGACATCCCGGACGGCCTGCACCGTTTGAAGGTCGCATGCTTGCCGTGAGGTTCTCCTGGACCTCGCCGACCGTGGCCGCACGCAGCGCTGGGGACGTCACGCATCGAGTCACCGCCGGGACCGCTCGTCGCGCAGCACGCGCCGATCACCGCCCACGCCCGTCCGCTGGCCGCTGGCCGACGGTGGACAGCTTTGCCTCCCCGCCACCCGCAGGAAACGATCGGGATCGTTCCGCCCGGACCGTGAAGGACCGCGCGGCGCAGCCTGCCCCGCGGTCACGGAGGAGGAGTCATGAGAAGATTGCCGGCGATCAGCGCCACCGTGGCGGTTGGGCTCGCGTTGGCCGGGGTGGCCGGACCCGCGGCCGTCGCGGCCCCCGACTCGGTGGCGGCCGGCGTCGCCGCCCCCGCGCCCATCCGGGCCTCCGACGGCGCGTACGTGGCCGAGGAGACGGCTGTCGGGCCACACCTGGTCGATCTGACGATCCAGTCGCCGGCGCTTGGCACCGCCGCCAAGGTACGGCTGCTGACGCCCGACGGGTGGGAGCAACGGGCGCCCGGGGACCACTGGCCGGTGCTCTACCTGCTGCACGGCTGCTGCGACTCGTACGTCAGCTGGACCCGCTCCACCGACGTGGCGAGCATCCCGGAACTTCAGGACGTCCTGGTCGTGATGCCGGAGGCGGGTGCCGCCGGCTGGTACAGCGACTGGTGGAACGGCGGTCAGGGCGGCGTCCCGGCCTGGGAGACGTTCCATCTGACCGAGGTGCGGCAGATCATCGAGCGCGGGTACGGCGCGGGCCCGAAGCGCGCCATCGCCGGCCTGTCCATGGGCGGCTTCGGGGCGATGTCGTACGCGGCCCGCAACCCGGGCATGTTCCGCGCGGCAGCCTCGTTCAGCGGGGTCGTGCACCCGCTGAAGGACCCGTCCTACTGGCTGCCGTTTTTCGGGCGCACCGGGCTGGACCCGTACGCACTGTGGGGCGACCCGATCGCGCAACGGAACATCTGGCAGGACCACGACCCGTACTACCTGGCGAAGCAGCTGCGGCACACAGCGCTCTTCGTGGCCACCGGCGACGGCACGGCCGGCGGACCATTCGACCCGCCGGGTCAGACCAACAGCCTGGAGGCACTCATCCACCAGGAGAACCTCGACTTCGTCGCCCAGCTGCGCGAGCTCGGCGTCTCCGTCACGACCGACTTCTACGGCCCCGGCACACACAGCTGGCCGTACTGGCAGCGGGAGCTGCACCGGGCGCTGCCGATGCTGCTCGGGGCGCTCGAGGCGGGGCGCGGTGTAACGACCCGCTCCCTGGAGCAGTAACGCACGAGTGCCCGCTGGTGACCGGCCCGGCCACCAGCGGGCACTTTCCCCTCCCCCTTGTGTGCATGGGGTCGGCGCGGCTGGGACGCGCCCGGTGGGTCGCCCGGGGCTTCGCACGGGCGGGCAGCGGGTATCGGACTGGATCGTCACGAGGGTGCGAGGTGGATCGTCATGACAGGGACCCGGCAGGTCCTGTTCATCCAGGGCGGCGGAGCGGGCACGCACGACGAATGGGACGACAAGCTGATCGACAGCCTGAGGAGGGAGCTCAGGGAGCGTTACGAGATCCGCTACCCGCGCATGCCGAACGAGGACGACCCGAGCTACGCCAGGTGGAGCGCGGCCATCCGGCGTGAGATGACGAGCTTGGACGACGGTGCGATCGTCGTCGGCCACTCGGTGGGCGGGACGATCCTCATCAACGCGCTCGGCCAGCGGCCACCGGAGCGGGAGCTCGGTGCCATCGTCCTGATCGCCGCTCCGTTCGTCGGTGCGGGAGGCTGGCCCGGCGACGAGTTCGAGCTACCGCACGACCTGGGCGCGAGGCTGCCGCAAGGCGTGCCAGTGCATCTGTTCCATGGACTTCAGGACGAGACTGCCCCACCATCGCATGCTGACCTGTACGCCCGCGCAATCCCACAGGCTCAGCTGCACCGGCTGCCCGGGCGCGATCACCAGCTGAACAACGACCTGAGCGACGTGGCGAGGACGATTGGTCCGGACGAACTCGGACCCGTCACCTTGGGACAGCCAGGAGCCCACACCTCCTGATCATCGCCGGCCCATGCGCGGGGATCGGGCCGTCATCGCCGCTGAGGCGGCACACAGACGCTGACCCTGAAGCCTTACTTCGCATCGATGGCCGGTGCGGCGGTCCCCCATGGAGTCGAGTCGGACCGGGTCCGTGTCATGCCTGGCCTTCGGCACGAGGGGACGGCTGGCTGACGCGGCTGCTGGCAAGGCCCCCACGCAAGACCCCGATGCCCAAGCCGACGAGCCACACGGCCGCGAGGAGTCGGAACACCGGTTCCGGCCGGACCAGCGGTGGCAGCACGATCGAGAGGGCGGACGCCGCCACCAGCGGGCCGCCGAACGTGCCGTAGCCGAACACCCATCGCGGCCGCCGGCGGGTACGCCAGGCGACCGCTGAGGCCGCGCTGATCAATATGCCGGAGCCCAGAAGGTGTATCGCACCGCCGAGTACGAGCGCCGTCTTGCCGAGGCCGGCCACGACCGCGTCACCGGCCGACGTAGCGACCTGCACCAGGGCCAGCGAGCACACCACGGAGGCGAGCAGCGCCCCAGCGGCGAGTGCACTGCCCCAACCCGCAACGGCGGCCGTGCGAGGACCGTCAGGTCGCAGCGCGGCGCGCAGCCGGTATCCGAACCGGTACAGGGCGATGGCCGCCAGGACCTGCAACGCCGACTGGGCGATCACCGCAGCGCCGCTGGCGCTGTAGTAGTCACGCAGCTGCGTCACCGATGCCTCCGGCAGGTAGAGGCTCTCTCCTGCTTTCAAGACGCCGCCTGCGGCGATGCTGGCGACGAAGGCGGCGACGAATACGATGCCCCACCAGCCCCAGCGCCCGCCTGTCCCCCGGTCCGCACGCGCCCCGCTGCCCTCTTTGCTCACCGCTTCTTCCACGATTCACCTTCCTGGCTGGACGCGCCCCCTGGCGGCGGCCAGCGGGTGTATGTCGATCGACCAGCCATGCTGCCGCGGCGAAGAGGTTGTGCCATCCGACGCAGAGCGGCTGTCGGTCTACGCCGCAGCACGTACGCCAGCACCGCCACCGCGATCCCGTTGGCGGCGGGATCGCCGACCGGGTAGATCCTCTTGGGAGGACGTTTTCCCGCGCGAAATCGACCGCCGCCCGGGCGCAGGATCTCGTTCTCCACCGCGGGGGAAGCCCAAGCGGCAGCTGGGTGCGGTGGGCCCAAGCGCTGGTTTCGCAGCCCGCGGGTACGGACCCGCGGCGAGTTGCAGGTCCGCCCGGTGGTATTTGGGAGGACCCGGCGGAGCACGCGTTGGCACGATCTCGGGGTGGGTTGAGCACGGCGGTCCACCGGCCGGGGGCGATCGTGGGGCGCTCGGCTTACAGTGTGGGAATGTGGGAGTCTGTCGCCGCGTCGGTGGCGGGCATGATGGGCGCCGTGGCCGCGGCTGCCCCGACGCCGCCACCGACCCCTGCGGTGGACGCCACGCCGGTGCTGACGTCGACACCGTTCGGCGCGCTGCCCGAGCAGGGGGTGACCCACACCATCACGATCTCCGGTAGGGGCACCCTCACGGCGACCCGGGTTACGTTCACCACCACGGCTGATCTGGACGGTGTCATCGCCCAGGCCGAGCCGGGTCGGTGTGCAGCATCCCCTCGTATCGTCGTCTGCGACCTCGGTGACCTGCTCCTGGGTGCCGCCGCAGCGGTGCCGCGGATCACGATCACCGGGCGGATCCGCCCGGGTGTGCCGCCGGGCACGGTGGTCCGCAACCGGGTCAGTGTCACTTCCGCGGAGTCCACCGCGTCGGATCCCCAGATCGCCAGCAACGCCTATCTCCTCCCGAGCTCGACGGCCACGGCCACTGCCGCCGCCACAGATCCACCGCCGGCCGTGGCCAGTGAGGTCCGGCCGCCCGGACGTTCGCTGCGGGTGCCGGCCGTTGCGGCGGTGGTGGTCGGCGCGGTCGCGGCGGGCACCCTGCTGACGCGTCGACGGCTGCGGCGGCGTCACGGCCTGCCGCCCCCGGCCGGTTGTAACGACGAGGCACCGGGATCCGATGTAGCAGAGGGACGCGAACGGGGTCGACGGCAGGAGTAGGTCATGGGCGATCGGTGGTGGAGGCAGGCCACACTGGCGACCGTCGCCGGGGCGACGCTGGTGGTCACATCCTTCTGCCTGGACGCCGGGGCGGCGACCGCCGGGGCACCAAGCTCATCAGCGCAGGGGCCCCTGCCGACCCTGCCGGCCCTGCCGGGCCTGCCGATCCCGTCGCTGACCGTGTCGCTGCCACCGGTCAAACCACCGAAGGTGACGCTGCCGCCCATCAAGCCGCCGACGGTGAAGCCGCCGACGGTCCCCTCGGCCAGTGCGTCGACCCGACCGACTGCGCCACCCGCGACTACTCCGCCGACCGCCGGCAAGCTACCACCGGTGGGCATCTCGGCCCCGCCCAGCAGCGACGGGCCGATGGTGAGCCCCGGATCGGCCCCTGCGCTCATCGCTGGCGACCCCGGCGCCGACCTGTATCCGCAGCCGCCGGTGGACGCCGCCGTCACCCCACAGGCCCGCCAGGTCGCCGCGCTCGGCGACGTCCAGCACCGGATCCAGTACCTGGAGAACATTCTCGCGCGGACCCGCGATGACCTCGCCAGGGTGCAGCGCGGGCCGGACCCGGTGCTGCAACTGCTGACGTCCCTGACCGCCGGCGGGGATGCGGATGCGTCGCCCTTCGCCGTGGCGGACTCCGCGGATGTGGTGGACACCCCCACCGGTCGCGCTGTCGCCCTGTCCGGCGCGATCACCTCCGGCCAGGCCGAACTCCTCCGCCGCCGGGCGGAGGAGGCGCGGCTGCGGCAGGAAATCAACCGTCGCGTGCGCACGGTGCCCGCCGTGGCGGCACCGGCCCGCGCCGTCGCCACGGTCGGTGGGGGCCGGCTCGGGCGTCCGCTGTCGGGCCGGCTCACCAGCAGGTACGGCACCCGCTTTGACCCGTACTACCACGTGTGGCAGTTGCACCCGGGTGTGGATCTCGCCGCCCCGATCGGTACCCCGATCCGCGCGGCTGCGGACGGCCGCGTGTCGCGCGCCGGCTGGTACGGCGGCTACGGCAACTACACCTGCATCGACCACGGCAGGGCCGACGGGCAGCGGCTGTCCACGTGCTACGGCCACCAGTCAGAACTGATGGTGTCGCCCGGTCAGCGCATCCGCGCCGGCCAGGTCATCGGACTCGTCGGATCGACCGGTGCCTCCACAGGTCCCCACCTGCACTTCGAGGTACGTCTCGGCGGCCGTCCAGTCGATCCTCTACCTTGGATCTGACCCGGACCATCCTCCGGACGGGGATGTGAGGTCGCCGCATGCAACAACTTCTCTTGGATCTCCGTTCGATGACCAACGTGGGCTAGGCAAGTGGCTCACGTCTCGATAGCGTGCGGTTAACCTGCCGGCAACAAAGGCGCCTCGTATCCCATGACCACAGCGATCGAGCCAGAGCTCGTCCGCCGGGCCGCCGCAGGCGACCGGGCTGCGGCGGCGGCCCTGCTCGCCGACCTGCGGCCACGGCTCGTCCGCTACTGCCGGGCACGGCTGGGCCGCACCGGCGGCGCGCACACCACGGCCGACGACGTCGCGCAGGAGGTGTGCCTGGCGGTGCTGAAGGCCCTTCCCCGCTACCGGGAGCAGGGAAGGCCGTTCTCGGCGTTCGTCTTCGCGGTCGCCGCGCACAAGGTCGCCGACGCCCAACGCGCGGCGGTGCGCGGCTCCGCCGTCGCCATCACCGACACCCCGCTGGAGCTACCGGACGCCGCGCCCGGGCCGGAGGAACAGGCCGTCGCGACGGATCTGGCCCGTCGACTCTCTGTGCTGCTGCACCGCCTCCCCGACGTGCAACGGGAGATCATCACGCTGCGAGTGGCGGTCGGTCTCACCGCTGAGGAGGTCGGCACGATCCTCGGCATGTCGGCACCGGCCGTACGGGTGGCCCAGTCCCGAGCCCTCGCCCGACTCCGTGCCCTTGCCGGCGACGGAACCGACGAGGTGGCGGCATGAGTGAGCACTGGCCCGACGGTGGCGAGGAGCCGGACCTGACCACCGTCGCCCACGACGACCTGCTCCTCGACGTGCTCGGAGAAGGCGGCGGATGGGAGGCCGACGTCGACGGCCTGACCGCGATGCTGGCCGCCTGGCGCGCCGACCTCACCGCCGACGAGGAGAACGCCGACGTGACGGGCATTCATGGCCGGTACGGCCGGACGGACGTCTGCTTCAGGTCGCGGTGATTCGGTTGGTTCATCTGTGCCGTCCGCTCTGCCGGCGTGGCTGCCTGTCAGGACGGTGTAGTCGTCGAAGGCGGCCGAGCAGCCATGCTTCCTTTGATCCCGGTGCAGCCGCTCGCGCAGATGACCGCTTCCCCAGCCCGAGCGGACGCCGAACCCATGCCACTCGTCGGGCTGACGGTTCGCCTGCCCAGGTTGGTCCCGCTACCGCCCGGGCTGATCGGACAGAACCCTGCAGTCGTTGGCTGCTGCCGCGAGTAGAGCGGCCGCAGTGTCGAGCCGGCCGACCGCGCGGTGGGTGGCCGCGAGGGTTTTCCATTGGAGCGGGTCAACGGTCAGCACCGTGGCGGCTGGATGGTTGGCCAGGAGGTCGAGCCGGCCGGCGTCGGTGACTGAGCGGGCTGCCTCGGCCAGGCACATCACCGGTAGGCCGAAGAGGCCGCCCTCGTCGGCGACTCTGGCGATCGCTTGGCCCACGGCGGTCGAGCCCTCGGTGAAGGCGAGGATGGCGGAGGTGTCGAGGATGAGCCGGATCGGAAGGTCATTGAGGGCAGGGCCGCGCTGGTCGGGGCGGGCGGGTGGGGTTGATGAACGGTGGCGGGCCCGGCGCTGCCTTGGGGTGCGCCACATGGGGTAGGTAGTGCTGCCGTCGGGGAGAGTGAATGGTTCGAGGGCGGCGTAGCCGTGTCGTGCGTACAGGTTCCGGTCGGCGAGGGTGGCCACTTCCGTGTAGGTAGGCAGCAGCGCGTGGCCCATTCGAGCGTTGCTGGTGGCGAGCAGGATGCTGGCACGCCTGACCCGGTACGGCTGCGGTGCGACGGCGAAGAACGCCAGATGGTTGTGCGGGCCGTCGGGTCGGTGCGTGTGCAGAACGTCGTCCAGATGCAGGAAGCGGTCCACGTACTCGCCGCAGGCGACCGCGAGCCGCTCGCCGTACCCGGCAGGCGGTGAGAGGGGGCCGTACCGGTGCAGCCACACGGCCGCGGCGGAATGATCCGGCAGGAGATGCGCCTCGCCGAACAGCAGAGCGTGTTCGATCCAGACGCGGACAACGGCACTGAGGATGTTCCGCCGACGGTGGTCGTCGGGTACGAGCCATGCGCCGATCGTGCTGTCGGCGAAGGGACCGACGACAAGATCGACGATATGGGGGATGTCCTGCCAATGGGCGCGGCAGACGGGCAGGTTGTTGCTCACGCGGTTCTCCGGGTAGCAGGTGCGACTGGTCGGCGATGGCGTTGTCGCCGGGGTGTGCAAAGTTCTGGGACGTCATGACGCCCGCCAGCAGAGACCGCTTCTTCTCACCAACCGTGCCGATGAAGGCAGGAGCGGTATGGGCAGAAGCGGTTCCGCAGGGCCGTGTGAACAGGGGCCGGAGCGCAGGTGGCAGCGGACGTTGACGGCGCCTGCCTGCGGCCAATGGTCGTCGCGGCTGTCGCGCTGGCGCGAGGACGGCCAGGATTGCTCAGGCGGGCCCGGTGTCCGGTTGACCAGAACAGCCCGCGAGCTTCTCGCATCCGCTGACGTAAGCGCCGACAAGCCGCACCGCCGGGGCCCATGATCCCTCCGAGGCGTCAGCCGGGATTCCTGTCCCGTCGGCAGCGCAGCCATGGCCGGCGGCGCTGCCGGGAGCGCCCCGAGTCGGCCCGAGGGCGTGGAGCAGGTCGCCTACCCCCTGAACCCCACTCGTTCCGTCGGCCTTCGCCGACCGCGGGTCAAGGCTTGCTGTCAATGACGTACGCGCCGCGGCTACCGGGTGAAGGGCCGCCATCGGCGGTAGCGGCCGAACAATCACGGTGGGCGTTGCGGCCGCCGGTGCCTCATTCGTGTACGGCGCCGGGTTGACCGCGGCGTCGGCGGGAGGCATCGACGGCGCGGCGGATGAGCCGATGATCCCGACTACCGTCGAGTCCACCACCTCGCCTACTGCAACCTGCACCCCCGCCGGCCGCTCGCCCGTCGGCATTCGCACTGCTACGTCCAGGCCGGCCACCTGTCCCCGACGCGCGACCGTCACCTCGCTGCCGACGCGGGCCGACGCACCTTCCGCCGCCGGGCCGGCGAGCGAGATGGGCTGACACTCCAGGGATCCGTCGAAGAGGACTCCGCCGGCGCTGAGCAGGTTGCCAAGGGCGCAAGACGCAGCGGGCTCGGCGGCCTGAGCAGGGGCACCCGCACCCGCTTCGTGAAAGCCCCAGAGACCGACCACGCCACCGACCAGGAGAGCGCCACGCAGCGTCCACCGAGCCAGCCGGCCTGAACACCGCGACAACAGGCACCTCCGATGAACGTCTTCGTTCACGTCAATGCCTGCAATTGTGCCCGCAGTGACCGTCCAGGCACTCTGCGACACGCCGCGGAGTCGTCACCGCCCGGCCTGAACCGAGGCGCCGCAGCGAGGGTCAACTGTGCGGCAGCGCGAACAGCGGCTGTGCTGCCTCGGGACTGTCCGTTTCAGGTAACCGGTCCGGCACGGTTAGTTGGTGGCCGCCGGACGAATTCGGGCGGCCACTCCAAACCTGTACACATTCGGCCTACCCGGCTGGGCACGTTGAGCCGTACGCCGACAGGCGGCGCGTCAGATGTCCGAGTACCGCACGGCGTCCCGATGGCGGGCACCGCATCTCCAGCGGGTCGTGTGACCGCTGAGCTGCTCTCAGAACCGGAGCGGGTTGGTTCATAGCCCTGTCAGGTCGGTGTCAGCCGGGAGTGTTCGCCAAAGCCGACAGGGACCGGTTTAAGGGTGCGGAAGTCCTCTGACGACGGCCGCGTAACCCATTCTCGGTCAGCGCTGGCCGGTCTCGGCCGACCGGCTACCAGACCGACGCCGGACGGCCTCCGAGCGCGGTCGCGGGTCCGCTTCGTCCCGCCGGTGCTGCTGTGGTCGCGACGCTGATCGTTGCCCGGTGGTCCCTTCCGGGGTGTCGGGGACCGCGACGGGCGGGGTGGTGCGGCTCGCCGCGGTGTCTACCAGGTCCGGCAGGTCCCGCCCGCCCAACAGCGGCAGCTCTCGCGTGACCGACGTGACAGGCCCCGGCTCGCCCGCCGGATCGGCGACGCGGGCCGTGCGCGCCCGGCCCGTGGCGGTTCGCGGCATCGGCGCCGGGCTGCGGGTCGTTGCCGACGCCCCGGCACCAGCCTGCTCCCGCGACCAAGCCCGGCGCGTCCGTGGTAGACGATGTCTCCCCCCGACTGGTGGCCGACCGGCCTACCGCGTTACGCGGCGTCCGGCGCGCCGCGGTTGCCGGCAGGAGCGGGGCGAGTTCCGCGTGCAGCGCCGCCCAGTCAGAGGCGCGGGATGGATCGGGCTGATCGGTCGTCGAGGCGAGCCCGTCGCTTTCGGACCGCTCCATCTGCAGGTCGGTACGATCGGGCGTCACCGCCTGGGACCGCTCCGATGGCGGGCGCTCGGCGCTGGCTGCCGCCTGCTCGGTGGCATCCACGTGCTGAACGTCGTCCCCGGCCGGCCCTGGCCCCGGTGAGCCTCCCGAGGCCGCGTCCGCTGACGGGGAGATGGGGACGGTGTCCGGCGCGGGGGCCGCGTCCCGCGCGGGGGCCACCGTCTGTCGCTCGGAGGCCTGGACGAGCCCCGCCGGGGTGTCGGCGAGCAGCCGCGCCGCCGAGGCGAGTGCGACGGGGTCGGGCTGACCGGCCCGACCCCACCTCCGGCGGCGGCCGCCCGCCGGCAGGTTCCCGGCCAGCACACGCTCAGGTGCCAGATCGGCCGCGATAAGGGCAGTGAGTCCGTCGTAGTCCGCCTGCTCGGCCAGCCGCCGGGCGATCTCGTCGAGGTCATACACCGCCACGGCGATGTCCGCGGTGGTGGCGTCCAGTGCTCGCCGGATCTTGCGGTGCAACACCTTGTTGAGCGCCGCCTGCCGCCGCTCGGTGCGAATCTGCGCGCGGGCCGCGTCGAGCGAGCCGTACAGCCCGAGACCGGCGTCGGCCTTGGCCAACGAACGGGCCCGGCGAGTCAGCCACGGGTGCCGCAGCCAGTGCCCGACCGGCTCGTACGCCGGCGTCGTGGGTGGCAGCTGCTGCCTGGCACGCAGCCGGTCCCGCCGCTGGTTCTCGGTGTTCATCAGCCACACCAGATAGCCGAGCAGGGACATGCCCGCGTAGAAACCGCCTTCGAGGTGGTTGCTGTGGGCCAGCCAGTTGAAGGCGACCGCGGCGGCGGCGATGCCAGCCGACAGCACGCGGGACAACATCGCCCCTTCGCCCAGTCGGCGGCGTACGTCGGCGTTCGCCAGCACCACAACCCCGCCCAGCTCCAGCGCCCCCACGGCGGGAAGCGCCACATACCACGGCATGCCGAGCCGTTCCATCGCCCCGGACACCTGACCGCCGAGCGCGATCAACAGCACGACAACGTAGAACCCGGCGCGCAGCACGGCGACGTGCCGCACCGCCTTGGCCAGCTCCGCGTCCCACGCCCCCGCCGGGTCGGCGCCTGGCGCCCCGCCAATTGAGTTTCCGCCGGTCATCCGGGTCCGGTTCGGTTCCTGGAACACGCCGAGCAGGTTCCTCTCTCACTCCGGCTCCGGCCTGACCGGCGCCGCGGCCGCCCGACCCGGCGGTGGCGACCGCCGGGTCGTACCAGAGCCGAGCTCCGGCTGCCGCCCGTCGTCCGCCGCATGCTACAAGGTTGCTGGCTGCCTTGGAGTTCTCAGACACCAGCTCGAGTCCATCGGGACGCCGCTCCCGCGCCCCGCCACGCCCTGGAAATGCAACCTGGCTTTCTCTCGACCGCGATTTCACCCGGATCGGGCGAGGGCGACCCCTCGTCGGCGCTCTAGCCTCGGCGGTATGGCACAGGTGCGACCCACCCCGGCCAATCCAACGCCGGACAAGCCGCAGGACCCCACCCGCCCCGGCGCGCAGGCGCGGGCCCTTCCACCGGAGCTGGGCCCGGACGCGATCGCCCTGGTCAGCGGTGCCACCTTCATGTACTCGGATCCGGTCGGCGACGTGCCGGCGGGCACCATCGGCGGCCTGGTCCACCGGGACACGCGCCTGCTCAGCCAATGGGTGCTCACGATCGACGGCCGACGCCTGCTCGTGCTGCGCTCCAGCGTGGTGGACCACTACTCGGCGCAGTTCTTCCTGACCAATCCCACACTGCCCGATTTGCCGGCGAACAGCATCGCCATCCGGCGGCTGCGCTACCTGGGTGAGGGGTTGCACGAGCGGATCGAACTCGTCTCCTTCGCGCCGGACCGGGTCCGGTTCGAGTTGCGGCTGGAGGTGGGCAACGACTTCGCCGACATCCTCGAAATGAAGACCACCATCCGCGACCGCTCAGAGCGGATCCAGCGCGGTCACGCGCCGGACGGCTCGCGGTTGCTGTTCGACTACGAGCAGGACGGGTTCACGTCGCAGACCTCGGTCCGGCCGACCCGCTTGCCGGAGCGGCTGGAGGGCGACCACCTCGTCTGGCCGATCAACCTCGCTCCGCACGAGTCCTGGCGGGTCGAGCTCGACGTTCCCGTTCCGCCCGGCTTCGGGGTGACCGAGGCGGTCCGGGGCGACATCGCCGACATCCTCCACCACCGCGTGGAGGATCCGGCGGCCCGGTGGCTGGCCGGCGCGGCCCAGCTGAGCAGCGACCACCCGGCGTTGGAGCGGGCCATCGCGCAGACCCGCTCGGACATGTCCGCGCTGCGGATGGAGATGACCCTCGGCAAAGAGCGGATCAGCCTGCCCGCCGCTGGCATGCCGTGGTTCCTCACTCTCTTCGGACGGGACACCCTGATCACCGCGTACCAGGCGCTCACCTTCGGGCCCCGGCTGGCAAAGGGCACCCTGCTCGCGCTCGCCCATCATCAGGGCCGGCAGTACGAGGACTTCACCGACGAGGAGCCCGGCAAGATCCTGCACGAGGTCCGCTTCGGCGAGCTGACCCAGCAGGGCCTCATGCCGTACAACCCCTACTACGGCACCGCCGACGCCACGCAACTCTGGCTGATCCTGCTGTCGGAGTACTGGCGCTGGACCCGCGACGACGACCTGGTCCGGTCGCTGCGGGACAACGCGTTGGCGGCGTTGAACTGGATCGACCAGTACGGCGACCGGGATGGCGACGGCTATGTGGAATACGCCACCCGCTCCCCGGAAGGGTTGGGCAACCAGTGCTGGCGGGACTCCTGGGACGGGGTGCGCTTCGCCGACGGCCGGCTACCGGTGCTGCCGATCGCGACCTGCGAGATCCAGGGTTACACGTACGACGCGAAACTTCGCTTGGCCGAACTCGCCGACGGACCCCTGGCCGACCCGGCGCTCGCCGACCGGCTGCGCGCCGACGCGCACCGGTTGCGGGAGTCGTTCAACCGGGACTTCTGGATCGCGGAACGGGGCGGCTACTACGCCGTGGGTCTCGACGGCGACAAGAACAAGATCGATTCGATGACGTCCAACCTGGGGCACCTGCTGTGGAGCGGCATAGTCCCGCAGGAACGCGCCGCCGCGCTCGCCCGGCAACTGCTCTCGGAGGACATGTTCAGCGGTTGGGGGATCCGGACCCTGTCCAGGGGCGACGCGCCATACAACGGGCTCGGCTACCACCTCGGCACGGTCTGGCCGCACGACACCTCGATCAGCGTGCTGGGCCTGGCCCGCTACGGCTTCCGCGACGAGGCCAACCAGGTGGCCCTCGCCCTGCTCGACACCGCCGCCCAGTTCGGCGACCGGCTGCCCGAGGCGATAGCCGGCTTCGAGCGTGATCGGACCCTCTTCGCCATCCCCTACCCGACCGCGTGCAGCCCACAGGCCTGGGCGTCCGGCGCGCCGCTGAACCTGACCCGGGCCATGCTGGGACTCCACCCGGTCGACGGCCAACTGGTCGCCGACCCGGCAGTGCCGAAAGAGGTCGGCCGGATAAAGATCCGCGGCATCGCCGCATTCGGCCACCGCTGGGACGTCGAGGCCGTCGGCACGGAGGGTTACGTGCGGCTCGCCGCCGACTAGGTATCCCCACCCGCACGATCGCGCGCCGGCGGCGCCGCCGCCGGCGCTGACCCCCGTGTGGCTGGCAAACACGGCGAGCCTGCTGCTACCGGTGTCGAACCTGACCAACTGCTCGCCGCCGACCGTACACACCGCAGGGACGCAGCCGTCGATGGCGATCGAGTCCATGCCCGAAAGGCTGGCGTTGAGCACCGACTGGGCACCCGGGTTGCCATAGGAGCCGCTCCCTGGCTGCCCTGGATCAGCGTGGCGGCAGCACGCCCAAGGCGCTCGAGATAGCCCGTTGGTTGTCGGCATCCCGACACAGTCCACTCTGGGCAGGAAGGAGATATTGACCTGCCGGAAAGCGCCTGAGAGCCTGACTGGCTCGGTCGAGTGACGAGCACACGTACAGAGCGGTTCTAGAGAGGAGCCGGTGGAGTGGCGCCGGAGAACCTGACGGCATATGGCTCAACCCTCGACGCCGAACAGCAGGTGTTGGCGAACCAGTCGCGACGTCCGCCTCGTCCGATGCCGGTGATCGTCCTCGCCGATATCAGCGGAAGCATGGACGGCGAGAAGATCCACGTGCTCAATCGCAGCATCCGGAGCATGCTGCACGCGTTCGCCGCCGAGGACTCCGCGCGGGGAGAGATCCACGTCGCGGTGATCGCCTTCGGCGGGGACGAGGCCGTCGTGCACCAGCCGCTGGTCCGCGCCTCACAGGCACAGTGGACCGAGCTGACACCGCGAGGCAGGACCCCGATGGGTGGCGCGTTCGACCTGGCCCGGACGCTGCTCGATGACCAGACCGCCGTGCCGAAGCGGGCCTTCCCGCCCACCCTGGTCCTGGTCTCCGACGGGCTGCCCACAGACGACTGGCAGGGTCCGCTGGCCGCACTGCTCGGCACCCGGTGGGGTGCCCGGGCCCTGCGGCTGGCCATCGGGATCGGCGTCGATCGGACCTCTGAGGCCGACGAGGTGTTGACCCAGTTCAGCACCCCCGGCACCGACGTGCTCCGGAGCGACCAGGTGCACGAGATCCCGGCGCAGTTCCGGTGGGTGACCGCGACGGTGACCGAGCAGCTGCACCAGCGCACCGCACCGAGAGCCGTCCGGTTGGAGGATCTGGATTGAGCATGCAAGGCGCTGCGTGGCCGAGCAGTGTCCGGGCCGCGAGCAACAACCTGCACCTCGATCTCCTGCTCGACAACCAGTTGGGAAGCGGCGGCGAAGGGGCGGTCTTCCGCACCCGGTACGGCGGCCTGGCGGTGAAGCTGTGCGTCCCCGACGGTTCCAGCCGGGACCGGATGGCCGAGCTCTTCGCCCGCCTTCGGTGGCTGCCACTGGACGGCATTCCCCTCTGCCGCCCGCTGGAGCAACTGGCGCCGCCGCATGTCGGCTACGTCATGGAACTGTTGGAGGACATGGTTCCGCTGCGGGAGCTGTGCGACCCGCCGCAACAGGACGAGGACGCGTGGTATCTCGGCGGTGGTGGCCTCCGTCGCCGGCTCGTCCTGCTCGCCCGGTGCGCCGGTGTCCTCGCCACCCTGCACGATCGGGGAATCGTCTACAGCGACGTCTCTCCGGGTAACGTGCTGGTCTCCGCCGACCTCGGATACGACGAAGTACGGCTGATCGACGCGGACAACCTGCAGACCGAGAGCAGTACGGCGGCCCGTCGGCTCGGGACGCCCTTCTACACCGCACCGGAGCTCCTGCGCGGCCAGAGCGGCAACACCGTCTTTAGCGACGTCTACTCGTTCGCCGTGCTCGCGTACGTGGTCCTGACCATGAATCACCCGCTGATCGGCGACTACGTCAACGAGGGCGAGGTCGAGCTGGAGGATGACGCCCAGCGCGGGCTGGTGCCGTGGATCGACCACTCCACCGACGATCGCAACCGGACCCGGTTCGGCTACCCGGCCGACCGGGTGCTCACCCGGCGCCTGCGGGATCTGTTCCGACGTACCTTCGAGGAAGGGATGACCGACCCGTGGGCGCGTCCGGGCGCCGGGGAGTGGGCGGCGGCCCTGCACGCCGCCGCCGACCGCTGCCTGGTCTGCCCGTGCGGCCAGAGCTTCCTCGCCGCGCACCCGACCTGCCCGTGGTGCCGGGCGACCCGCCCGCCCGCGCTGACGGTCACCGTGCTCGAACAGCTCCCCCGTCTGGGTGAGGGGACACCGCCGCTGCTCCCCCAGGACGACCTGACGCTGGTGCTGCAGGCGCACCGGCCGCTCCTGGTCACGAACCGCACGGCGGTACGACACGCGGAGGACCCGACCGTGGCGCTGCTCCGGTTGGAATGGGACGGCGGCGCCGACGTCCGGGTGCGCAACTGCGGACGGTCGATGGTGCGCCGTGTGCCGCCGCAGGGCGGCAACGGACTCCAGCTCATTCCCGGCTCCGCCACGGTCGAACACCTGCGGGCTCCATGGTGGATCCACTTCGACACCGAGTTGCGGCCGCACCGGATCCTGGTCCTGCAGTCGGTCGGGGCGCCCGATGCGCGCTGACGAGCTGACGGTGGGCGACACCCGGCTGATCCGCGTCCACCCGGTGATGGGGGCGGTGGTACCGCCCTGGCTGAAGGCGCTCGCGGAGAGGGATCGCCAGGACCGCGAGATCGAGGTACGCCGGCCCGCGGCGACGGCCGCGTACGACCTGGCGGTGCACCAGGGCCGCCAGTACGGCCCCCTCCGGGCCCAGGTGACGGATCCGGACGCGCGGGACTGGCTCTCCGCGGCCGGACAGACCGTCGTGGCCTGGGTCGCCCACGCGACCGACCGGGAGGTGCACCTCCAGTGCCACGGCTTCACGAGTGCCGACCTCGGCCCGCGGTTGGAGATCGGTGTCGACGACCGGGTCGCCGGGCAGGTCCGCGTCGCCGCCCGGGTGCGCACCGCAGGCTTCGACGAGGTGCGGGACTGGCTGCGACGGGAGTTCTGCCTGCCTCCGCCGGCCGGGGGCGCGCGGGACCGGATCGTGCACAGCGGCGGGCCCCGGGACCAGCCCGCAGGGAGCGCGTTCACGCTGCACGGCACCCGCTGGGTAGCCGACGTCGCGCTGGTCGGGAACGTACTCCGGATCACCCGCATGACCGGTGCGGACACCCGGGGGCGAGGCCGCTGGCACCGGCTGAGCGAGGTGGACGTACGGTTCGTCGACCGTGGCGCGGAGGCGGACGCGTCGGAGGCGATCCGGGCCGCCCTGCTCGGCCTGGAGTCCGGCGGACGCACCTACCTCGACCTGTGGC
This sequence comes from Micromonospora sp. MH33, assembly GCF_003013775.1. Taxonomy (NCBI): domain Bacteria; kingdom Bacillati; phylum Actinomycetota; class Actinomycetes; order Micromonosporales; family Micromonosporaceae; genus Micromonospora; species Micromonospora sp. MH33. The sequence goes on along the minus strand of NZ_MUYZ01000034.1, from coordinate 16,637 downwards.
AGGCGTACAACGACATCGAGCGGGAGGCCTTGGTCGAGGAGGCCAATCGGCTGCGGTGGGCGAAGTTCCAGTCGTGCAAGGTGACCGCCCGAGGCGACTGGCGGTTCGAGCTCCAGCCCGGCGAGCGGGCCGCCCGGTTCCTCGGCGCGGTGGCCGCGCACCCGGGACGGCTGGAACTGGAGGCGGCGGGCGACCTTCCCCCGGAGCTGGCGGAGGGGCGAGGCCGGGCCACCGTGGGGGTGCACGGCGATGTCCGTGGCACGGCGGCGGGAAACTGGACGGTGGACCTCGCCGTCACCGGGGACGAGCCGCCACCCGTGGCGGGCTACCTGTTCCGCTCACTGTCCGGGGACCGGTCCCGGTTACGGCGGCGGGACACCGCACGGGAGCGGATCGAGACCGACCAGGCCGAACTGCCCGGCCTGCGGCTGCTCATCGAGGGACGCCCGCGGCCCGGCGCGCAGCCGCGCGCCGACCCGGCACACGACAGGGCGGTGAACCGCGTCATCGGCGCGGCTGCCGGCCAGAGACCGACGGAGGTGCAGCGGGCCGCTCTCCGGATGGCGCTGCGCACCCCGGACGTCCTCCTCGTGCAGGGCCCACCCGGCACCGGCAAGACGCGCTTCATCACCGACCTACTGCGCTGCCTCGACGAGCTGGGTGACCGGGCGGTGGCGGTGAACCGGACGCTGCTGTCCAGCGTCCAGCACGACGCGGTGGACAACGTGGCGCGCCGGGCCCGGCGGCTGGGCCTGCCGCCGACCCGGGTGAGCAACAAGCCGGAACGGGACCGGCAGAACACCCGCCAGTGGCGGGACGAGACGGTGGCCGCGGCCGACCTCCACCTCGACCGGCACCGCCCCGAGGTGGCCGGCTGGGACCGGGTCGTGCGGCTGCGTCAGCTCGCGGCGGCCTACAGCCGGCAGCCCGTCGCCGGACCCGATCTGACGAACCTGCTGACCGAGACGAAGCGGCTCGCCGGGGCGGATCTGCCGGCCCGACTGCGTAGCCGGCTGGAACGGACGCTGGCGGAGCTGCAGGTGACCGGCACGCTCGGCCGGACACTGACGGAGGAGGAACGGGCAGCGGTGGCTCGGGTCGTCCGGTCGATCCGAGTCACCCCGGTCTCCTTCGCCGACGACGGCCCGGAGCGCGCACGCGGCGCGCTCCGGCTGCTGACCGACGTGCTGGACGAACCGGCCCAGGTGCTGTTGGAGCGGGCCGCCGCCGGGAACGCGAACCAGCTGGCCCTCCTCCCCGACCTGGCGGAACTGCGGTTGGCGCTGCTCGACCGGCTGGCAGCGGCCACCGGACTGCTCCACGCCCCACAGCACGATCCGGCTGTCGAGGACCTGCTGATCGAGGTCGCGGACGCGGTGCACCAGGTCCACGCCGCGTCCACCGACAGCACCGCCGAGGTGCTTCGCGCGTATCAGGACGACCTGCGGGAGGACCTCGACCTGGTGGAGCGGACCCTGGCCCGGTACAACGCGGTGCTCGCCTCGACCGTGCAGCACGCCGACTCCCGAGAGATGTCCCGGGTGCTCGACGCGCCGTTGCCGGTCTTCGACACCGTCGTCGTCGACGAGGCGGCCCGCGCCAACCCGCTCGACCTGATGATCCCGATGGCCTTCGCCCGGCGGCGGATAGTCCTGGTCGGTGACCACAAGCAGCTCCCGCACATGCTGGAGCAGAAGGTGGAGCGGGAGCTGCGCCGCAATCGTTCGCTCGACGGGTCCGAGCTGTCCCAGAGCCTCTTCGAGCGGTGGTTCGACCTCTTCGCGGGCGAGCGACCCGCGGTGCGGACGATCCGGCTCGACACCCAGTTCCGCATGCACCCCGCCCTGGGGCGGTTCGTCAGCTCGGTGTTCTACGGCGGCCCGGATGTGGTCCGGTCCCACCCCTCCACCCAGGAGCTGACCCACGACCTGAGCCCCTGGGCCGGGAAGGTCGCGGGCTGGATCGACGTCCCGCTGGGGGCGGGTGCCGAGGAACGGACCGGGTTCAGCCGGACCCGGCGGGTGGAGGCGATCCGGCTGGTGCAGGAGCTGCGGGAGCTGGCCCGACGGGATCGGGCCCGGCAGCTCACCTTCGGCGTGATCACGTTCTACCGTGAGCAGCGGGTCCTGCTGGAGACCGAACTGGTCAACGCTGGCCTGGCCGTCCTGGACGACGAGGGAGTGTTCGCACCGGTACCGGCGATGGCGTACACCGCCGAGCCGGTCCCCCGACAGCGGCTCCGGGTGGGCACCGTCGACGCCTTCCAGGGCATGGAGTTCGACGTCGTTCTTCTGTCGGTGACCCGGAGCAGTCCCCCGCCGAGGTCCGTCCCCGACCCCGCCGAGGCCGTCCGGCGGTACGGGCACCTGCTCAGCGACAGCCGCATGTGCGTGGCGATGAGCCGGCAGCGCCGGTTGCTCATCGCGGTGGGTGACGCCGCGATGGCGGAACGGTCGGCGACGCCGGAGGCGCCGGGACGTCCCGGCCGGTCGGTGGCCGAGGGGCTGGTGGCGTTCCGGGAACTCTGCGAAGGGGTGAACGGTGGCGGGATTCGGCGTTGACAGCCCGGTGGTCCTGCCGGACCACGTCCGGTACCGGGGCGACCAGCTCTGGCTGCTGTGGCCGGCCCTGCGCTACCGGGTGGTCGCGCCGCTCGTGCACGAGGAGCGGCTGAACGTCTTCCAGTCGGCGGTGCTCGGGCTGGCCCGCTCCGGGTACCGGGAGGTGGACGAGATGGCGGCGCTGCTCGGTCTGCAGGGTGACCTGGTGGAGATGGTCCGGTCGGACCTGCGTGCGTTGTCCTACCTGGACCGGTACGGCGCGGTGACCGGCACCGGCCTGCAGGCCTTGCGGGACGGCTTCCCCGACCCGACCCGGACCATCACCACGTACGTCTACCAGGACGTCACCACCGGATCGCTCTGGCCGGCGTCGACCCTGCAACCCCGGCTGGCGCAGGCCGACTGGCGGGCCCGGCATCAGGTCTCCCTGCAGCTGCGGACCGCCGGCGCGCCGTTGCGGGTGACCGCCTTCCCGGTGCTACCGGAGGGCTGGACGGGCACCGAGCCGCCCAGCCACGAGGAGGTCGTCGAGGCCGTATCGCGTGGTGAACGGGCCAAGCAGGAGCGGGGCCGGGCCCGACGGTGGGACCGTGCCGCACCGGAGCGGGTGGTCTCCCGCGTGGCGTTGATGACCTCGGGAGTGCCGGTGTGGATCCCGGTTCCCCTCGTGTCGCAACAGCACGACGCGGCAAGTACGGAGACCGTGAGCTGGGACGCGTTCAGCCCGTTCACCGGCCGGTCCAGCACCTATCTGCGGCGCCTGGTGGCGACCCGGTTGCAACAGGTCCCTGCGCTGCGCGAGCAGGTCGAACGGTTCGTCGGCCGGCGCAGCGAAGCGGTGGTGCTGGAGTACGACCGGCTCGACATCGCCCTGCGCCGGCGGATCGGCGAACTCCTGGAGGACCGCTTCACCGGTCTGGTCCGGGAGCACCGCGATCTCTTCGAACTGCTGACCCTGCTGGAGCGGGACATCCGCCGAGCCCGGCTGGCCGGGGACGGCTGCACCGAACTGGGCGACGCCGTCCGCAACGCCTGGCGCCTGCACGAGGTCGTCCTGCGCGACATCGTGGCCCGGCACCCGCCGCCGGCGAACGCACCCGAACTGGACCGGTCGCTGTCCCAGCTTTCCGGTCAGCTCGGACGCTGCTGCCGTCGGCTCGGGATGCCCTTCGGTGAGCACTTCCAGGTCAGCAAGATCAAGCCGGACGAACTCCGGAACGCGGTCCGTAGGCCGGAGCGGGCCAAGACGCCGGCGTTGCTCGCCGCGGTGCTGGTCTCGGGCGCGCACGGTGGGCCGGACCATCCCGTCCGGCGACTGGCCGAGGTCCGCCCAAACCTGCTCACCGAGCTGACCCGCCTGTCGGCCGACCGGAACAGGGGCGGCGCCCACGCCGAGGTGGTGCCGCTCAACCTTGACACCGGCGAGGCGGCCTGGGGGCTCGCCCAGCACACCTCGGCCGCGTACCTGGGCGTCGCCCTGCCCGATCTGTCCCGGCCTCCGCGAAAGGACAACCACACCCATGGGGAAGAGCAAGCCCCGGTCGACGCAGCACCGCAACCTCGGGGGCGGGGCCCGGTCCCGGCCCCGCGCTGACGAGGTCCAAGCCGACCTGGCGCTCGCCGCGCGCCGGGCGGAGGACGACGCCGGACTCGTCGACGCGTTGGCCACCGAGGCCCTGACGCCGAGGCAGCGGTCCTCGGAGGAGGTGCTGACCACCTTCGACAAACTCACCCTGCAGGCCGACGAGTACCGGCGCTGTGCCCTGGCCGCCACGGCGCGGGAGGAGGCGGCACGGGCGCGGGAGGAATCGGCGCGGGCGCGGGAAGAGGCGGCCGAGGCGGACCGGGACCTGGCGGCGCAGGCCCGGGCCGAGGCGGAGGAGATCCGTGGCCGACTGGCCCGGGCGGAAGCCCGGCTCGACGAACGGGATGCGCTGCTGCGCGACCGGGAGAAGGCGGCCGAGGCGGGCTTCGTGGCGGAGGCCGAGCGGGCCCGGGCGGCGCTCGACGCGGAACTGGCGGAGCTGCGGCGGACCGCGTCGGCGGAGGTGGCCGCCGAGCGTGAGCGGTGGGTGCGGGAGCGGACCGAGGCTCTCGCCGAGATTGAGCAGGCCCGGCTGGCACGGCTCGCCGACGCGGAACGCGTCCACGCCGAACTCGCCCAGGAACGCCAGCGGCTCACGGCCCGGGCGCAGCAGCTCGAGTACGACCAGGGCGCCCTGCGGGGACAGGAGATCCAGCTCGAGCGGCGGGAGCGCGACCTGGAGAGGGAGGTGGCCGCGCGGGCCGCCGCGGAGGTGACCGCGCTCGACCGGGAAGTGCAGATCCTCCGGATCCAGCACGGGGCGGCCCAGGAGGCGGTCGCCGACCTGCACCGCCAGCTGGCCGAACGGGAGCAGGTGCTACTCAAGATCGGCTCTTCGGATCCGGCGCACGTGCTGGACGAGCTGGAACGGCTCCGCGTCCGGAACGCCGACCTGCGGGACAAGCTCGCCGCCCGTATCGGCGACGAGGACCTGGATCGGCTCCGCTGGCTGGAGCAGCAGAACCGCGAGCTGAACTCCGCACGCGAACAGCTCAGCTACGAACTCCAGGAACTCCGGGGAGCGGCGCTCGCCGACCGGATCAACAACCTTCAGGTGAAGCAACTCGCGGACGCCGAACGGCACTTCGAGGTCCTCGCCCGCGGGTACGAGGGGCGGATCGCGGAGTTGCGGTCGGCCATCGACACCCTGTACCAGGACCGCCCCGACCCGGGTACGCCGCTCTTCCCCCGATGCGTGGCGATGGACGACGACCCCGCGCTCGACGAGCCCGGCGAGGTGTCCGGCGACCTGCCGGACCTGGGAGTGTTCGCCCGCTCGCTGCAGACGACGATGTTCGCCGAACACGACCGCGCGTACCGCCTGAACGACATCTGTGTGCTGCTCGGCGGGCTGGCGATGAGCCGCCTGCACCTGTTGGAGGGGATGAGCGGCATCGGCAAGACGTCCCTGCCGAGGGCGCTCGCCGGCGCGCTCGGCACCGACTGCGCGGTGATCGAGGTGCAGGCCGGCTGGCGTGACCGCACCGACCTCTTCGGCCACCACAACACCTTCGAGCGGCGGTTCGAGGAGACGGAGTTCCTGCAGGCGCTCTACCGGGCCCAGACACCACGGCACCGGGACCGGCCGTTCTTCATCGTGCTGGACGAGATGAACCTGTCCCGGCCCGAGCAGTACTTTTCCGTGCTCCTGTCGAAACTGGAGAACGACGACGGGGTGCCGATCCAGCTGGTGACCCGCGCTGAGGGCCGCGCACCGCGCCAACTGGTCGGCGGCACGAGCATCGTCCTGCCGCCCAACGTGTGGTTCATCGGCACCGCCAACCAGGACGAGTCCACGTTGGAGTTCGCCGACAAGACGTACAACCGTGCGCACCTGATGGAGTTGCCGGCGCAGCGCCCCTGGCTGGACCGGAGGCCGGTACCCGCGCTGCCGCCGTACGGGACGGACGCCGTACGGCGGGCCTTCCGGCAGGCGAGGCGGGCACATCGGGAGGAGGAGAAGGCCGTCCTGGCGTTCGTCGAGTACCTCGCCGGCGACCTTCACGAGCACGGCCGGGCCGTCCTCGGCCCGCGCGTGGAGAAGCAGCTGCGCGAGTTCACGCCGGTGGTCGTGGCGGCCCGGCAGGGCGACCCGGCCGGCGAGCGGCACGAGTACGGCGACGCCGACCAGGACGGGCGGTCCCTGGCGGCGGACCACTTCCTGGCGATGAAGGTGCTCCGTACCGTCCGAGGCCGGTACGACGTCACCGTGACGGGCCTCGGCAAGCTACGGGACGCGATCCGCACGGCGTGGGACCTCCACAAGATGGCGGGTGAACCGGTTCGCTGCATCCGGTTGCTCGACGACGAAGTGCACCGCCGGGAGAGCTGACGTGGCCGATCGGACGGGTGCCGCCGACCCCCTGGTGGTGGGCTCGGTCATCGACACCTCGCGCGTTCTCGCCCAGGCCGGCGACGTCAGCGCCTGGATGACGACGAACATGTTCGTCCCGGACACCGTGGAGCGGGCTTCGCTGCGCGACTTCGACCGGGAGGTCCAGCGCGGCCTGGACAGCCTCGCGCACGTCTGCCTCCGCCCGCACGACCGCCTCGCGCGAACGGAGGAAGTGGTCCGGGCGGACGTCGCTCGTCGGGTGCCACCGGCCGGACTGGCCCGACTCGCCGGGCATCCGGAGGAATGGGCCGGAGTCGAGCACGGACGCATCCATCCGCTTCGAGTGCTGTCCCTGCGCTACGTCGAGGACGTCGACTTCTACGAGAACCGGGTGGCGGCGCAGCTGGTGGACCGGTTGGACGAGTATCTGACCAGGCGGATCCACGAGCTGACCCTGCTCGGCGCGGGCCTCGCCGACATGAGCGCGTTCGTGGGCGCGCTGCATGGCACCAGCTCCTGGCGGCGGCGCGAGCGGATTGCCGAGCTGGTGGCGGTGGCGGTGGCGGACAAGGCGGCGTCGGCCGCCGCCATCGAGGCGACCCGTGCGGCACTGGCGAACGCGCGGGGCCGGCTGCGGGCCCTGCGCCACTCCCCCGCACTCACCCACGCCGACCGGCGGGCGCGGGTACCGATGCGGCTCAGGTGGACGAACCTGTTCACCAACGACCGCCGGTACCGGCGGGTGGGGAAGCTCTGGGAGCGCTGGGCGGTGCAACAGGCGGCGGAGACGGACCAGGCACGGGCCGACAGCCGGGACTTCCCCGCCGCCTACCGGACGTACGTCGCCGCGCTGTCGCTGCGGGCCCTGGCGCTGCTCGGGTACCGGCCGGACGACCCGGACGCCCCCGCTCCGGCAGCGGGCACCCGGCTCCGGCTGCGCGGCCCGGCGGAGGAGTTGACGTGGTCGATGGGCGAGGACGGTACGGTCGGCGTACGCGCCGGTGGGACGGAAGTGGCCCGGATCGTGACCGACCCGCGAGACCTCGGCGCGCGGGTCCCCGAACCGGTCCGGCAGGGTTGGCTCGCCGATCTGGCGGCGCTGCCCGGTCCGGTCGTCGTCGTCTATCCCGGCCTCCGGACCACCCGGTCGTCGCTGCCCCGCCCGGTACGTCGGGGGCTGCATCCGGCGGGTTTCGGGACAACGGCCTGCCTCGTGCCGATCAGCCCGTTGGAGGTCGAGGGCGAGGAGCGGTTGGGGCGGGCACTCCGCTGGACGATGCAGGGGCGGTGGTTCAGCCACGGATACCCGCTACCGGTGACACTTCCCGGCCCGGTGCCGGCGCTGCCGGCCGGAGACTGGCTACGCCAGGTGAGCGGACGGCGGGTGCTGCTGCTCCGCCGCCCCACCCCCGAGGAGCAGTCGCAACTGGTCGGGGAGGTGGTGGACGGACACCAGGGTCGGAGCCGGGGAAGTCTGAGTCTGCCGGCAGCGCTGACGGCCGCCCTGGATGCGGCGGGGACGGCCTTCGGCCGGTTCGACACCTGCCCGATCTGCCACGAGTCCGGGGCGCGGCTGCACATGCGGGACCGCGACACGTTCCAGGCACGGTGCGGCAACTGCGAGGCCATCTGGGGCAGCCGGGTCTGTTCCTGCGGTGCTCGGTACCCGGTTTTGTGGCCGTACAACGCCGTCATCGACACTGCCGATGGTGATCGAATCGACCGGACAGCCGGTGCGGATGTGCTGGCAATGCCGTGCACCGCCGCGGAAACCGCTCCCGGATCGCGATTCCGGTGTCCGGAGTGCCAACAGTGTGGTGGGCGACCGGGATGCACCTGCTGGGCTGACTCCGACGGGCGTCAGACCGCGGAAGGTGTTATCGAGGCCTTCCCCTCGGCGCCGTGAATGGTCTGCACGGAGCAGCCGCAGCGGGGAGTGTCAGGTAACGGCTGATCTTGGTTGCTGAGGTGGTCAGTGGCTGCGCCGATGGGTCGGGGGCTCACCACAGCGGCGAGCCCCCGACCTGGAGGCGGTCAGGCCTGGTGCACTGCGATGTTCGTCGCCCGTAGCAGCCCGACGACGCCCTTCACTGCCGCCAGGCCCTCCTGGTGTGCGCCGGCTTTGATTCGACCGGACCAGTAGCCGTACCGGTCGGCAAGGATGCCGATGCCGGACGACCCGGCCTGGACGACGCACGAGCCGAGCGGATCGTCCGGTGCCTGCGCGGCCGGGGCCGGGGCGCATCCATTACCGAACCGCTCCTGCTGCACCAGCGGATTCAGCCCGGAGACGTCACCCTGGCACGGGTCCCAGTCCAGTTGCTGCTTGCAGCTGTCGTAGTTCGCCAACGCCCGTTGGTAGGCGTTGAACAGGTGCAGCGAGCCGCTGTTGTAACTGTCCTGGCTGCGCGGTAGGCGGTAGTCCGCCGGCAGCGCCCGGTCGCCGAAGAGCTGGCCGCGCAGCACGTCGTCCCGTTCCAGCGCCGACGACCAGCCCAGGTCCGAGAAGATCTGCAGCATCCGCACCGCGTCGGAGACCTTCTTGCCGGCGTCCCAGAGCTGCTGCGAGCTCGACCAGGTGCCCGCCGGCGGCCGGTCCACGCCGGTGCCGAGCGCCGCCGCCCGGTAGAAGTAGCGCTGCTTGCCGGTCAGCATGGCCTGGGCCTTCGTACGCGCCAGCGCCAGCGCGGCGGCGTTGTCCACCACGACGCCGCTGCTGTCCAGCGCCGGCCGGTACGTCGAGTTCCACTTGCTGTTGATGTAGTAGTCGGGTTCCCGGCAGTACCCGGTCGGCGGATTGGCCCGCTGGTCCCACAGGCAGACGTCGGTCAGGCGCGTCTTCCAGGTCACCGTCCGCACGTCCTGCCAGTCACCCCCGAACCACTTCGCCTGCTGCCGGACGACCAGCCGCAGATCCGCGTTGGTCTGCTGGTAGCGCGGGAGGTCGTTCACCACCACGTTGACGAACTCCGCGTCGAGGCAGGAACGCAGCTCCGGCCGGTGGGCCGGCGCCATCGCGTAGTTGGCGAGGTGGTAGACGCTCGGCAGGGCCGAACGGTTGACCCGGCTCGGCATGTCGAGGTGCGCCCCCGTCGGCCCCTCGCAGAACGCGATGTGGGGCACGTCCGCGATCCGGCCGGCGGCCGGGATGTCCTGGTCGACGCTCCCCCACATGTTGTAGTCGCGGTCGCCCTCCGCCCAGCGCACCGCCCGGCCGACCTCGTCGAGGGCGAACTTCCACTGGCCCATCGCCGCCTGGTAGTCGGCGATCAGCCGCTGGAACAGGGCATTGGTGGCACCGTCCGCAGCCGGCGCGCTGAACTGCCGCACCCGACGGTTGACCGCGTCGCCCGCGGCGATCGTGCTCTCCGTCTCGGCTGCGGCGACCTGGGCGGCGTACTGCGGGTTCTGTAGTTGCAGGATCAGGTTCGCCCGAGCGCCGAGCAGCCACGCCGACGGGTTGGCCACCCCGGAGGCCGGCTGGTCGCCGGGGGCGGGGGTGAGCGCGATGCCCCGGGCACCCGCCCACTGGGCGAGGTAGTCGATCGCGCCGGCCGGCAGGTAGAGGCCGACCGTACCCACCGGATCGGAGAGCGACGTGCCGGTCGGGACGACGTACGGCGCCTGCCGGGCGCTGTCGGCCGCGAAGGTACGCGTCGGCGAGTCGGCCTGGTCGAAGTAGGTGGCGAACGAGTCGATCTTCGTGCCGGTGCGTGCCTCACGGTGCACGTACCGGTCGACGCTGGTCTTCAGCGGCTGCTGGGCGATCTGCTCGAAGGCCGCCTGGCTCGCCAGCGCGAGGGTGTCCACGCGCTGGTCGAGGACGATCAGCTGGCCGGCGATCACGGTGAGTTGGGCACGCACCTCGGTGAGGTCCCGGGACAGCGCGGTCAGTTGGGCGCTCAACCCGTCGTACATCGTGCCGAGCATCTTCTCGATCCGGTCGAACCGCCTGTCCATCCCGGCGGCCAGCCGGTTGATCTGGTCGCGCAGCGCCGCGATCTGGGCGCCGGTGGTCTCGTCGGCGCCGCCGCCGGAGGTGAACAGCGGGAGCAGGATCATCGCCGCGCCGACCAGGCCACCGACCAGGGTGAAGGTCGACATCGCCAGCGCCGCCGTGGTGATGCCGGCCGCCGAGATCGCCGCGGTGTACGTGGTGATCGCCGAGATCGCCCCCACCACGGCCTTGGCGATGGTCTCGATCTGCTTGCCGAACTGCTTGTCCACCATCCCGGCGAGCTTGCCGAGGACGGTGACGGCCTGGCCGAGCTTCTCGTTGAGCTTGCGGTCGGCCTCCGCCTTCGCCTTGGCCGCCGCCTCCTCCGCGCTGGTCGGCTTGTTCGGCCCGTCGATCGGGAACCGGTCGGACGCAGCGACCACGTCGGTCACCGCGGTCGCGGTCCGCTCGCGGAGCGCGGCGAGCGCCACGTCGAGCTGCGACTGGATCTCCGCCCGATAGGCGTCCCTGTCGTAGCGCTTCGCGGTGATCGCCGACAGGTTGAGGTTGCCGCTCAGGTCGGGCAGCTGCGCGAGCTCGTCCGCCGGGGTGTCCAGGCGTACGCCGAGCCGGGCGCCGACCGCCGTGTTCCACACCTCGGCGAGGGCCGGATCGGTGGCGGCCCGGGCGTGCAGCGTGCCCCACACCTCGGTGAGCGCGCCCCGGGAGATCATCTCCCACAGGTACTCCTGGGTGCCGCTGCGGATCTGTTCGATCGGCGGCACGATGCCGGCCAGCTCCTCGCCGGTGGTGCTGCGCAGCAGCCCCTTGACCGCCGGGCCGCCGAGCTGGGCCTCGCCGCTGCCCGCGAGCTTCTCCATCGCCGCGCCCAGCAGGTGCAGCTTCCCGGGTGACTCGTCGGAGGCCGGGACGGCCTGTCCGACGAGGGTGGTGACGGCGTTCAGGTGGGCGTTGAGCGCCGCGGTGTCGGCCGTCGGGTGCGCGCCGCGCCAGTCGCTCAGCTCGGCGGCGAGCACGGCGTCCACCAGGCCGCGGGTGCCGCCGTCACGAACTTGGACGACCGCCGCGAACAGGCTGTGGTGCACGGCCTGCTCGTCGTACGGGACGGGGTCGGCGGCGACCGCCGGCCCCGCCAACGCGACGACCAGGCTCGCGCCGGTCACGGCCGCGAGCCACCGGCATGGGTGGCTCAGGCCCTTCGTGGTTCTCAATGGATGTCCTTCCTCCGGCGTCCCTCTGGTACGGGACGAGGTGCGGCCTCCATGAGGCCGCAGTGGAGTTGGCGTGCCCTTAACGTCGTCTTGGCGGGCTGGTGGGCGCCGGCTGCAGGAGCGGCGGGCGTCCGACCACGACCGGTTCGCGCGGGGACGCCGGAGCCCGGGTGCGGTCCGAACGGTTGATCAACGAACAGTCGGATACCGGATCTCCACGGCGGCGTCGGCTCACTACGGTGGCAGCGTGACGACGGTCGGTGTGCTCGGTCCCATGTGGGCGATGCGGAACGGCACCCCGATCGAACTCGGGGCACCGCGACAGCGCGCGGTGCTGGCCCGGCTTGTCGCCGGAGGCGGTCAAGTGGTGTCGGTCGACCGGCTCATCGAGGACCTCTGGTCGGGAGACCCGCCGCCGCGGGCCCAGGCCGCCCTGCAGGTGTACGTGTCGAACCTGCGCCGGGCGCTGGAGCCGGACCGTCCGCCCCGCCGTCCCGCCCGGATCCTCGTCACCGCGGCCCCGGGGTACGCCCTGCGACTATCGGCGCCGGACGTGGACGCCTGGCGGTTCGAAGCGGCGCTGCGGACGGCGACGCGGGTCACCGAGACGCAGCCGCGGGCGGCGCTGGCCGGGCTGGACGAAGTCCTCGCCTGTTGGGGCGCGGCCACGCCGTACGCCGAGTTCGTCGGGGAGCTGTGGGCGGACCGGGAGAGCGAACGGCTGGCCCGGCTACGACTGACCGCCGTCGAACAGCGCGCGAAGCTGCTGCTCGACTTGGACCGCGCGAACGAGGTGGTCCTCGACCTCGATCCGCACGTCCGGGACCATCCGCTGCGGGAACAGGCCGCGATGCTGCTCGCGGTCGCGCTGTATCGCCTCGGAAGGCAGGCCGATGCCCTCGACGTGCTGCGATCGGTGCGCGCCGCGCTGCTCGAACAGCTAGGCATCGAACCCGGCCCCGAGCTGCGGAGCCTGGAGACGGATCTGCTTCGGCAGCACCCTCGCCTGGGGTCGCCCGCCTCCCAGGTCGCCCGGTCCTCGGCCGTGGTCGGGCCGGCCGACCCGCCGGCTGTCGTACCCGATCGACCGCCCGCGGCGCAGCCAATGCTCGCCCGCGCGACCGAGCTGGCCCGGATGCGCTCGGCGGCCGCCCGCGCCACCGCAGCCGGAATCGGCATCTGCTGGGTCGGTGCCGAAGCGGGTGGGGGGAAGTCGACGCTGGCCCGGCACCTCGCCGGGTCCCTGACCGGCGACGGCTGGACGACGGCGATCGGCACCTGCCCGCAGGTGGATGGCGCACCGCCGGCCTGGGCGTGGCACGAGGTCGTCACCGCCGCGTGCCGACGGCTCCCGCTCGACGAGCCGGAGGCCCGCGGCCTACAGCTACTACTGGGCACCGGCACCGCAACGCCAGCCGGCACCCGCGGGCAGTACGACGAGTTCCACCTACGCCAGGCGCTGGGTGCCTACCTGTCCCGGCTGGCCGGCCACGGCCCGCTGCTCGTCGTGATCGAGGACCTCCACCGGGCCGACGGTGAGACCCTACGCATCCTGCGCCACGTCGCGGCCGCCCTGGCTGAGGCGCCCGTCCTGGTGGTGGCGACCTTCCGCCCCGACGAGGTGACCGACGACTTCGTGGTGGCCCGGGCCGCGCTCACCGGCGTACCGGCGGTGGAACTGGACCTCGGCGGCCTCGACGACGCGGCCGTCACCGAACTGCTGCGTCGCCATGGCGTCGACACCACCGACACCGAACTGCTGCGCACCGTACGGGAACGCTCGGCGGGCAACCCCCTGTTCACGATCGAGCTGGCCAAACTGATCGCGGCCGAAGGCCCCGGGTCAGCGCTCGACGGCATCCCCGCCGCGCTGGGTCACGTGCTGACCCGGCGGCTGGCACGGCTGCCGGCCAGCACCCAGACGGTGCTACGGCACGCCGCCGTCTTGGGCTCGGACGCCGAGGTCGACATCCTGATCGCCGTCGACGGCGGCCCCGAGGAGCCGGTCCTCGACGGCCTGGAGGCCGGCGTGACCGCGGGTCTGCTCGTCGAGCCCGAGCCGGGGCGGATCCGGTTCGCGCATGCCCTGATGCGGGACGCGCTCTACCACAGCGTCCCGCTGCTGCGACGCACCCGGATGCACAGCCGAATCCTCACTGTGCTGCGAGGGCAGCGCGTCGACGACGTGGCGCTGCTGGGGAGGCACGCACTCGCCGCCCTCACCCCGGCCACCGCGCAGGACGCCATCGGGCACCTGGCCGCCGCCGCCCGCCGGGCCGGTGACCTCGGCGCGCCTCGGGAAGCTGCCGCGTACTGGACCGGCGCGCTGCGCGCGGCCGACCTCGCGCCAGCGGTACCCGCCCGCGCACGTCTCGACCTGCTCTGCGATCTGGCCACCGCGAGCGCACTCGCCGGTGACGTGCTGAGCGCCCGCGCCGCACGCGCCGAGGCGGTGCGGCTGGCCACCGGGATCGGCGATCCGCAGGCCGTCCACTCCGCACTGACCTGCTTCGACGCCCCGGTGACCTGGACCATCCGGCCCGACCGCGCCGTCGACGAACCGCTGGTCCGGCTGCTGGAGCAGGAGCTGTCCCGCGTGGGCGACGACGGCTTGGCGCTGCGGTCCCGGCTGTTGAGCACTCTCGCCTTCGAGATCGAGGGCGCCGATCTGCAGCGCGCCGACGAGGTCACCCGGGAAGCTCTCGCGCTAGCCCGTCGGCAGGACGATCCGGCGGTGCTCTGCCGTGCGCTCAACGCCCGCTACTTCGTCACCGTCGCCCCGGCGCACCGGGCCGAACTGCCCTACGTCGGGCGGGAGCTGCTGGCGGTCGCCGAGGCCGCGGGGCTTACCGCGTACCAGTGCGAGGCCCACCACATCCTCTACCAGGCCGCGCTCACCGACGCTGACTTCGACCGGGCACGCCACCACGTCGACCGGGCGATCGAGAAGGCCACGACCGGTCAGCTCGGCCTGATCCTCGCCGTCATGGGGTGGTTCACCGGCCTGCGCGCTCTCTTCGCCGGTGATCTCGGTGAGGCGTCGCGCCGGTACGCGGAGATCAGCGATCGGATGAGCCGCATCGGTGGTCCCAACGCGGCGGCGATGGGACTGATGGGCCGGTTCACCGTGCTGAGCACCGTCGGGCGCGGGCACGAGCTGGTCGAGGAGATCCGGCAGGTGCATGCACGCGTACCGGACGACACGCACGACGTGCTGGCCCACGCGCTGCTCTCCAAAGGCGACCGGGAGGCGGCCCGGGCCGTCTGGCGGCCACAGACCCCGATCCGCCCCGACTACCTGTGGCTGTACTGGATGACGCTGCGCGGGCAGGTCGCCGCGCGGCTCGGCGACCGCCCGGTTGCGCAGCGCTGCTACCGCGAGCTGCTGCCGTGGGCGGGGCGGTTTGCCGGCCTGGAGTGCGGATCGATCTCGCTCGGCCCGGTGGACCAAACCCTCGCCGAGCTCGCCGCCGCGCTGGGCGACCCGGCCGTCGCCGCGCACCGTGACGCCGGGCTCCGGCTGGCCCGCAGGGTCGGCGCCGTGCCGTGGAGCGACGAGTCGGCGTACGTGCCTGCGACGGTGCGTTGAAGCCCGTCACCGCCGCTCGGACGGTGTCACCCGCCGAAGACCGTCGCCTCCCGGCGGCGGAAACCCGGTCGCAGCGCCACGAGCATCAGCCGCAGCACCGGTCCGGCGATCTTTCTCAGCTCGTCCAGCTCCTCCGGGAGGGCGTACCGCTCAATCCTGGGCAGTTCGAAGCGCAGGGCACCGCCTTTGCGGACCGCTCGCTCCACGGTGTTCCAGTCGGCCACGCTGACGTAGCGCCGGATTACCGGGAAGATCAACCGCTCCTCCTCCTCGATGTGCTCGTCGAGGACATCGCGCAGCTGAGCCAGGGCCCCGGCGAGACGCCCCGCGACGGTGCGTGCCCGGCCCGCTTCTGACGAGCCCGAGGCGAACGCGGCCACCAGCTCGTCCGCCGCCACCCGTACCTCGTCCAGGACCGGTTCGAGTGCGGCGTGGTCGTCACTGAGCTCCCGCAGGTCGATCTCCGCACCCGCCGAACGTTGCAGCACCGGCCAGAGGACCTCGTCCTCCATCTTGTGGTGGTGATGGATGCCGTCACAGAGCAGCCGCAGATACGTCCGCAGGGCCGTCGCCCGGCGACGGTCGTACGCGAGCTGCCCAGCAGCCACGCGGCTGAGCAACTCGGCCAGCCGGCGAGTGTCGGATCGCATGGTGCGGTGGTTGATCCGGAAGCCGGTGAGGTTCGGCTCGAGGTGGGGGGTTGTGGTGGCCATGGTCTCCTCCGGCCGCCCCGCTGGCGGCCTGTTCGGGATGGGGCCGGCCATTGGCGGGCCGCCCCGGTGCCGGCTACGGACGGCCGACTCGCTCTCGTGCTTCTCCACTCTCGGGCACGGCGCCTGGCGAGCACTTGGTGCCGACTTGGCGGGCGCGCCTGGCGGGATGGCCCCCGGCAGTCGGGTCCGAGACTTGATCAAGGGCACTGGCCGGCGAGGAGATCTTCCGCCTGGCCAGCCACTGTGACGGCCCGGTCCGAAACCTGCCCAATATCGGTCTGGAGACCAACCTTGCCGAATTGCGACGCAGCATCGACGCGCAACTGGCCGCCGACGCCGACGCCGACGCCGGGCTGGAACGCTGGAACGGTTTACCGGTCGTCGTCACGCTACGACCCCCAGTGGGCCGCCGCCGGCTCGAAGGTCCACTATTCGACCCTTCCCGGTCGACCTGTCGGACCGCCCCCACCAGCCACCGCCAAGCCGGCGTTAAGGGTCCGCCAACTCCGGCCCGGCCTGATGAATGTCGCACCTCGTCCCGCAGCGCCAGCACGCCCGAGAAAGGACTCTCAATGAGCGTGTCAAGCCGTGATGGCGGGTGGTTCCTTCTGCCAGGCGCGGTTGTCGCGGATGAGGGCCCACAGCACGTTCGTGCGGCGCCGGGCCAGGCAGATGACGGCTTGGA
>NZ_MUYZ01000339.1:0-6899 GCF_003013775.1 Micromonospora sp. MH33 | reverse complement strand
GCCGGCTCCCCGTCGCCGGTCGCCCGGCCCGCCGGCAGGTCGTCGGTCACGGCACGTCCACCGGCAGGACCGCCCGGACGTACGGGGTGCGCTGCCGCAGGTCGGTGGCGGCGTCCACGGTGACCCGGAACAGCGGCCCGGCGGCCAGGGTGAGCGCCAGGCCGAGCAGCACCAGGGCGGCGGTTGCCCCGACCATCAGCCCGGGCAGCCGGACGGCCGGGCGCGCGGTGGCCAGCCGGGGCGCCCGCCAGAACGCGATGTTCCACACCCGGGAGGCGGCGTAGAGGGTGAGCAGGCTGGTCAGGGCGCCCGCCCCGACCAGCACGGCGGGCAGCGTCCCGCCGGCCGCCACGCCGGCCTGGAGCAGGCCGAGCTTGCCGAGGAAACCGGAGAACGGGGGGATGCCGGCCAGGTTCATCGCCGGCACGAAGAAGAGCGCGGCGAGCAGCGGGGCGATCCGGGCCAGCCCGCCGAGCCGGCGCAGGTCGGTGCTGCCGGCGCGCGCCTCGACCAGGCCGGCGACCAGGAAGAGGGTGGTCTGGATGGTGATGTGGTGCACCACGTAGAAGATCGCCCCGGCCAGGCCGGCCACGCTGCTCAACGCCACCCCGAAGATCATGTAGCCGATGTGGCTGACCAGCGTGAACGAGAAGATCCGCTTCAGGTCGGACTGGGCCGCCGCGCCGAGGATGCCGACCACCATGGTCAACCCGGCCACCACCATGAGCAGGCCGGAGACCTGGCCGCCGGGGAAGAGCAGGGTCTCGGTGCGGATGATCGCGTACACGCCGACCTTGGTGAGCAGGCCGGCGAAGACCGCGGTGACCGGGGCGGGCGCGGTCGGGTAGCTGTCCGGCAGCCAGGCCGAGACCGGGAAGACCGCCGCCTTGATGCCGAAGGCGAGCAGCAGGGTGAGCTGCAGCGCCAGGCGTACGCCGGGCGACAGGGCGTCCAGCCGGCCGGCGAGCTGCGCCATGTTCACGGTGCCGGTGGCCGCGTACACCAGCCCCACCGCCGCCAGGAAGATCATCGACGACAGGATGCTGACCACGACGTACGTCGAGCCGGTGCGGATCCGGGTCTCGGTGCCGCCGAGGGTGATCAGCACGAAGCTCGCGGCCAGCAGGATCTCGAAGCCGACGAAGAGGTTGAACAGGTCCCCGGCGAGGAAGGCGTTGGTCACGCCGGCGGTGAGCACCAGGTAGGTGGGGTGGTAGATGCTCACGGGCGCCGTCTCGCCGGTCTCCCCCCGCCCCTGGCCGATCGAGTAGAGCAGCACGCAGAGGGTGACCGCCGAGGAGACCACCAGCATCAGCGCGGCCAACTGGTCGGCGACCAGCACGATGCCGACCGGCGCCGGCCAACCGCCCACTTGGACCACCACCGGCCCGTGCCGGTACGCCTCGACCAGCAGCGCGACCGCCACCACCAGGGTGGTGGTCAGCCCGATCACGCTGACCAGCCGCTGCAACCGGGGCCGGTTGGTCAGGATCAGGGTGAGCGCCGCGCCGAGCAGCGGCACCACCACCGGCAGCGGCACCAGGGCGCTCATGCGGCAGTCTTCGTTCGCGACTGCGGGGCTCGCAAACCCGGCTCACTCCTCGCGCTCACTGGACCTGTCTTCGTTCGCGACTGCGGGGCTCGCAAACCCGGCTCACTCCTCGCGCTCACTGGTCCTCCGCCCGCCGGCGCAGCCGGCGCAGCGCCGGCTCCGGGTCGACCTGTTCCGGGTCGTTGTCCGGCCCCTCGCCGCCGAGGTCCGCCGTGGACACCTCGTTGCGCTCGGCGAGCCGGACGATCTGCCGGTCCTCCAGGTCGTCCTGCACCTCGTCGTCGCCGGTCAGGTACCAGCTCCGGTAGGCGACCGCGAGCAGGAACGCGGTCAGCCCGAACGTGATCACCACGGCGGTGAGCACCATGGCCTGCGGCAGGGCGTCGCTCATCGCGGCGCTCGGCGCGCTGCCGACCAGCGGCGCGGCCCCGGACCGGCCGCCGAGCAGGATCAGCAGGTTCACCCCGTTGCCGAGCAGGATGACGCCGAGCAGGATCCGGGTCAGGCTCCGCTCCAGCAGCAGGGTGACGCCGGTGGCCACGAGCACCCCGACGGCGATCACCAGCACCAGGGTCGGCCCGGCCGCGCCCCGGGTCACCGCGGCGCCTCCGCCCGGGCCCGGGACGCTCCCGGCGGCGCGCTCACGGCGACACCCCTGTTCGCGACTGCGGGGCTCGCAGAACCGGCTCACTCCTCGCGCTCACGGCGACACCCCTGTTCGCGACTGCGGGGCTCGCAGAACCGGCTCACTCCTCGCGCTCACGAGCCCTCCCCCTCGCGCTGGACGGCGAGCCCGCGGGCGGGCTCGCCGGCCGCCTCGACGTGCCGGTCCACCTCGGCGCCGAGGCTGCGCAGGATGTCCAGCACCAGCCCGACCACGACCAGGTAGACGCCGATGTCGAAGAAGAGCGACGTGACCAGGTAGAAGTGG
This sequence comes from Micromonospora sp. MH33, assembly GCF_003013775.1. Lineage (NCBI taxonomy): Bacteria > Bacillati > Actinomycetota > Actinomycetes > Micromonosporales > Micromonosporaceae > Micromonospora > Micromonospora sp. MH33. The sequence goes on along the minus strand of NZ_MUYZ01000339.1, from coordinate 4,416 downwards.
TCGACCAGCGGCAGCCAGAGGTCGACCTTCACGCTCTCCAGCACACGGCCGGTGAGGAGCAGCCCGAGCACGCCGCCGCCGACCGAGACGGCCAGGCCCGCGCCGAGCACCGTGCCCGCCCCGACGGGCACCGCCTCGGCCAGCTCGTACCGGCCGCCGGCCAGGTAGCGGACGGTCAGCGCGAGGCTGGCCACCAGGCCGCCGGAGAAGCCGCCGCCCGGAGCGTTGTGCCCGGAGAAGAGGAGGAACAGCGAGAAGAGCAGCACGGTGTGGAAGATCAGCCGGGTGACCACCTCGAAGACGATCGAGCGGCGGCGCTCCTGCAGCGTGGCCCCGCCGCGCAGCCAGACCGTCCGCCGGTCGCGGCGCGACCGGACCGGGTCGGGGCGGCGCGGCCGGGGCCCGGTACGGGACCGCTCGAAGATCAGGCTGGCCACCCCGGTCGCGGTCACCACCAGCACCGAGATCTCCCCCATGGTGTCCCAGGCCCGGATGTCCACCAGGGTCACGTTGACCACGTTGCGGCCGTGGCCCTGCGCCACCGCCAGGTCGGGGAAGGCCGCCGAGATCGACGGGGTACGCCTGGCGCCGGCCGCGGCCAGCGCCAGGCCGGCCATGACCAGGCCGGCGGCCACCCCGATACCGCGGCGCACCCAGCGGCTGCGGCGCAGCGGGCGGGCCGAGAAGCGCTCCGGCAGCCGGCGCAGCACCAGCACGAAGACCGCGATGGTGGCCGTCTCCACCAGGAACTGGGTGAGCGCCACGTCGGGCGCGCCGTAGAGGACGAACATCATCGCCGTGCCGTAGCCGGTGACGCCGACCAGCAGCATGGCGGTGAGGCGGCGCCGGGCGCCCACCGCGAGCAGCGCGGCCACCGCGATCACCACGCAGACCACCAGCTGGGTCGGGTTGTCCCAGACGGCGATCTCGGTACGCCACGGCCGGGTGGCCAGCATCGCGCCGCCCGGCACCAGCACCAGGACGACCAGCACCGTGCCGAGGTACTGCGGCAGGGCGCCGCGCTGGGTGGCGCCGGTGACCTCGATGGCGAACCGGTCGAACCGGTGGGTGACCCACTCGTACCCCTGGTTGCCGCCGACCGGCGAGCGCAGCCGCGTCAACGCGGGGGCGAGCGGGCCGCGGGCCAGGTGCAGCACCACCCCGCCGGCGATCACCACGGCGGAGAGGCCGAGCGCCGCGGTCGGTCCGTGCCAGAGCGCCAGTTTCTCCTCGACCGGGCCGAACAGCTCGGCGTACGGGCGGAGCAGGCCGCCCAGCCAGCCGGCGGCCGGGCCGGCGGCGAGCCCGGCGACGGCGAGCAGGGCGGGGGGTACGAGCATCGCGGCGGGCGGCCGCTCCACCTCGGTGACCGGGACGCCCGGCCGCGAGCCGAACGCGCCCCAGAGGAACCGGATGCTGTACGCGACGGTCAGCGCGCTCCCCACGACCAGCGCGGCGAGCACCACCGGCCGCCCGGTGAACGCGCCGAGCACCGCCTCCTTCGCCACGAAGCCGAGCAGCGGCGGCAGGCCGGCCATCGAGGCGGCGGCCAGCGTGGCGACCGTGGTGAGCACCGGCGCGCTCCGGCCCACCCCGGACAGGTCGCGCAGGTCCCGGCTGCCGGCGCTGTGGTCGAGGATGCCGACGACGAGGAAGAGCGCCGCCTTGAACAGTGCGTGCGCCAGCAGCATGGCGACGCCGGCGAGGGCGGCCTTCGGGGTGCCCGCGCCGAGCACCACGGTGAGCAGGCCGAGCTGGCTGACCGTCCCGTACGCCAGCAGCAGTTTGAGGTCGGTCTGCCGCAGCGCCGCCCAGCCCCCGGCGACCAGGGTGAGCAGCCCGGCGACCACGGTGACCGGCCGCCACGGCCCGGCCGGCGCGAGCGCCGGGCCGAGCAGCCCGACCAGGAACACCCCGGCCTTCACCATGGCCGCCGCGTGCAGGTAGGCGCTGACCGGGGTGGGCGCCGCCATCGCCACCGGCAACCAGGAGTTGAACGGGAAGACCGCGGACTTGGCGAGGGCGCCGGTGAGCACGAGCAGCACCGCGACCGCCAGGTAGCCGCCGCCGGGCAGCGGCGCGGCGGTGACGACCGACCAGCGGTAGCTGCCGACGTGGTGGCCGAGCAGCAGGAAGCCGACCAGCATGGCCAGCCCGCCGAGGGTGGTGACGGTCAGCGCCTGGGCGGCCGCCCACCGGCTGGACCGCCGCTCGGTGCTGTGCCCGATCAGCAGGTAGGAGAAGACCGTGGTCAGCTCCCAGAAGACGTAGAGCAGCAGCAGGTCGTCGGAGACGACCAGGCCGAGCATCGCCCCGGCGAAGGCGACCATGACGGCCGCGAAGCGGGCCAGGCCCACCGAGCCGGCGTGGAAGTAGCGGGCGGAGTAGACCAGCACCAGCGCGCCGACGCCGCCGACCAGCAGCAGCATCAGCCAGGGCAGGGTGGTGACCCGCAGCGCCACGTCGAGCTGGAGCTCCGCGACCCACGGGTACGTCTCGACGACCGCGCCGCCGTCGCGGACCGCGCCGGTGTGCGCCACCGCCCAGCCGAAGGTGGCGGCCGGGGCGAGGGCGAGCAGCAGACAGGCGCGGGGGCCCCACCGGCGGACCAGCAGCGGGGCGGACAGGGCCGCCACCAGGTGCAGGATCAGCAGGACGAGCACGCGCACTCCCGGTCGATGGTGACAGCGCGCCGGGGCACGCTGCGGCCAGGACCGATCACACGCCACATTCCCGCCCAACCGGGCGGTTTTCGGGAAACCCGCCCGGCGCCCGGGCCTCCCGCTCAGCGCAGGGCGGGATCGGGGGCGGAGCGGTCGCGGCGAGGGGCCTCGACCAGCAGGTCCGGGCGGTCGAGCTGGCGGACCGCCTTGTTGACCACGCGCTGGGCGGCGGCGAGCGAGCGCACGGGCAGCAGCTTGCCGCGGCTCTCGCGGCGCAGGACGAAGTAGTGCACCGCGGCGCGGACCAGCCCCCGGTCGGCGGCGCTGGAGTGGGCGGTGGCGACGACCAGCTCACGCAGGCAGCGGGCCAGATCCTCGGCCAGCTCCAGCTCGGGGCCGTGCAGACCGGTGCGGAGCGCGGCGAGGTGACTGTCGACCTTGCGGATGAGCACGTCGGTCCCGGACCCGGCGCCTCGCCCCTGCACGGTCATCCAAGCCCTCCACCCCACGCTGCGTTGCGGGTGAAGTTACTTTATGTTGCGCGGCAGAAGCAAGCAGTTAAGTGAGACTTAACGCATTCAAGGCCACATCCGTCGCTTAAAGCCCCGTCTCGGACAGAACAGCGTCCCGGCGAGGACCGGTTGTCACACCGGCGGGGCAGGATGGAGGGCGTGACGGACGAGGTGACCCGGGACGCGGCGGTCCTGGCGGATTTCGGCGCGGCGACCCGGGAATGGTTCACCGCCGCCTTCGCCGCGCCCACCGCCGCCCAGTCCGGCGCCTGGCGGTCGGTCGCCGCCGGGCGCAACGCCCTGGTCGTCGCACCGACCGGCTCCGGCAAGACCCTCGCGGCGTTCCTCTGGTCGCTGGACCGGCTGGCCAAGGAGCCGCCGCCGGCCGAGGCCCGGCAGCGCTGCCGGGTGCTCTACGTCAGCCCGCTCAAGGCGCTCGCCGTCGACGTCGAACGCAACCTGCGCGCCCCGCTCACCGGCATCCGGCAGGCCGCCACCCGGCTCGGCCTCACCCCGCCGGACATCACCGTCGGCATGCGCACCGGCGACACCCCGGCCGACGAGCGGCGGGCCTTCGCCCGGACCCCGCCGGACATCCTCATCACCACCCCCGAGTCGCTGTTCCTGCTGCTCACCTCCGCCGCCCGCGACTCGCTGCGCGGGGTCCGCACAGTGATCGTCGACGAGGTGCACGCGGTCGCCGGGACGAAGCGCGGCGCCCACCTGGCGCTCTCCCTGGAACGCCTCGACGCGCTGCTGGAGACGCCCGCACAGCGGATCGGGCTCTCCGCCACGGTCCGGCCGATCGACGTCTGCGCCCGCTTCCTCGGCGGGGCCCGCCCGGTCGACGTGGTGCAGCCGCCCAGCAGCAAGACCATCGAGGTCAGCGTCCAGGTGCCGGTGGAGGACATGACCCGCCTCGACGAGCAGGAGCAGCCGGAGGACGCGCTGGGCGGGATCGGCCCGCGCCGGGCGTCGATCTGGCCGGCCGTCGAGGAGCGGGTCTTCTCGCTGATCCGGTCGCACCGGTCGACCATCGTCTTCACCAACTCCCGGCGCAGCGCCGAGCGGCTCTGTGCCCGGCTCAACGAGCTGGCCGCCGAGGAACTGGAGGCGGCGGCCGCCCCGGACGGCGGCCGCGTGGCCCGGGGCGGCGAGCCGGTGGGCGTATCCGAGCTGCTGGCGGGGGTGGACGGCCCGGCGGCCGGCGACGGCGCGTTCGGCGGGCCGGTGGGGCCGTT
>NZ_MUYZ01000338.1:0-6998 GCF_003013775.1 Micromonospora sp. MH33 | reverse complement strand
GCGGGTGACCACGGCGGCCGGAGTGGCCACCACGACGGTGCCGGCCCGGCCCCGCCCGACCACCTGCCCGTCCTCGGTGAGCCGCTGGTACGCCTCGGTCACCACGCCCCGGGACACGCCGAGTTCGGCGGCGAGCACCCGGCTGGCCGGCAGCCGGGCGCCGACCGGAACCCGGCCGTCGGCGATGGCGGCCCGCAGCCGGGCGGCCAGCCAGTCGGCCCGCCCACCCGGCGGGGCCTCGCCGACGTCGAGCTGGAGGAAGTCGGCGCCGGCCGTTATGGACCCCTCTACCGCCGACGGTTTGGCCCTGTCCATCAGACCATTATGGTCGCAGGCTGGACCGCGTGAGCATCGCCTTCCTGCTGACCACGCTCGTCGTGGTGATCACCCCGGGCACCGGGGTCGTCTACACCGTCGCCACCGGCCTCTCCGCCGGCCGCCGGGCCGGTCTGGTGGCCGCCGCCGGCTGCACCCTCAGCCTCGTCCCGCACCTGGTCGCCGCGGTGACCGGGCTGGCGGCCCTGCTCCGCGCCGGCACCCCGGCGTTCCGGGTGGTGACCTGGCTGGGGGTGGCGTACCTGCTCTGGATGGCCTGGGCGGCGCTGCGCGAGCGCGGCCCGCTGCTGCCGGCCGACGAGCACCTGGCCTGCGGCGCGGTGTTCATGCTGGCCACCCTCGTGGTCTTCGCCGGGTACGCGCTGCTGGCCGGCGCGCTGCGCCGCCGGGTGCTGGCCCGGCCCCGGCTCACCGCGCTGCTGCGGCACGGCTTCGCCGGCAGCTTCCTCGCCCTGGGCCTCGGCCTGGCCCTCACCGCCCGATAGGAGTCCGCCGTGCGCTTCCGGCACACCCCGCCGGTCCGGTCGAGCTTTCCCGAACTGACCTGCGGCGTCCTGCACGCCACCGGCATCAACCCCGGCGTCGACGTCACCCCACGACTCGGCCGGTACGCCGACACCGCCCGCGCCCGCCTGGCCGGCGGCCCGGAGGGCGGCTTCCCGGAGATCCAGGCGTGGCGGCGGGCCTTCGCCCGGATGGGTTCGCCGCCCACCCGCTACCGGTGCGCCGCCGAGTCGCTGCTGCGCCGGTTCCGCCGGGACGGGGCACTGCCCCGGCTGCACCCGCTGGTCGACCTGGGCAACGCCCTCTCCCTCGGGTACGCCGTGCCGGTGGCCGTGCTGGACCTCGACCGGATCGACGGGGACCTGACCGTGCGCCCGGCCACCGGCACGGAGACCTACCTGACCCTCGGCGGGGAGGAGGAGCACCCCGAGCCCGGTGAGCTGATCTTCGCGGACGCGGCCGGCCACGCCCACTCCCGGCGCTGGACCCACCGGCAGAGCGGCGCCTCGGCGGTGCGCGCGGACACCGCCGAGGTGCTGGTGGTGATCGAGGCGATGCACGAGGGCGGCGCGGAGACCGTGCCCCGGATGCTCACGGAGCTGGCCGCCGCGCTCGCCGAGGTGTGGGGGGCACCGGCCCGGAGCGCGGTGCTGACCCCCGAGGCGCCCGAGTTCGCGACGCCCGCCACGCGCACCGTCTGAGGCTTCCTGCGGCCTCGTCGCCCCGGGGTGAGGGGTGCTCCCGTCGGGCCACGGGAGCACCCCACGGGTCAGGGCAGCTCCGGCGGGTCCAGCCAGGTCCAGGTGACGCCGTCGGTGGAGAGCCACGCGCCCTTGCTGTCGGGCCAGCCGGTCTGCGCGTACCCGCCGGGCACCGGGCGCGGGTCGGCCCCCGGGCCCAGCGGGGCGGGTCGCAGCGTCGTGCCGCCGTCGGAGCTGGCGAACATCAGCGGGTCCTCCCCGGCGGAGATGCCGGCCTGGACCACCAGCACCCCGTCGGGGCGTACCGCCGCCCGGACGGTGCGCTCGCCGACCCGGGCCGTTCCGGCGGCACGCGCCCAGGTGCCGCCGCCGTCCGTGCTGCGCCACACCACGAGGGCGCCCCGCACCCGGCCGACCGCGTAGACGGTGTGCCCGTCGTGGGTGGCGACCGCCGGGCCGCCGATGTCGTCGGAGGCGGTGAGGTCGTCCGGGAACTCGTGCCGCGACCAGGTACGGCCGCCGTCCCGGCTCACGTCGACGGCGCCGCCGGTCCAGATGATCCGGCCGCCGTCGCCGACATGCTGACCGGTCCGGCCGCTGACCCAGAGGCCGGCGGCGGGCGGCACGCTCTCCACCACCGCCGCGTCGCGCAGCGTGGACCGCCTGGCGAGCTGGGCGATGTCGCCGGTGGCCGGGTCCACGGCCACGAGGGGAACGTCGCTCGGGCCCGGCTGCTGGCCGAGCACCCGCCAGCCGGCCGGCAGCGCGTCCACCCGCCGCGGGGTCACCTCTCGCCACGTGGCCCCGCCGTCGGCGCTGGCGATCCACCGTTGCGGCACCGGCGCGGACCGGGACTGGTACCAGGCCACCATCGTGCGCGGCCCGGCCGACCGCAGGTCCACCATGGCGTCGTCCGGCACCGGAAGCGGGCCGGTGCGCCAGTGCCGGCCGCCGTCGTCGGTGCCCGCCCAGCGCAGCGGGCAACCGCTGCGGCACTCGGTCCAGCGCAGGTAGACGTGGGTCAGGTCGCCGACGGCGGGACGGCCGGTGAGGGCCTGCCGGCCGGGGCCGGGATCGGCGGTGGGCGTGGCGCCCGGCGTGGGGATGAAGTCCGGGGTGCGGTCCGCGCCGAACCGGGCGGCGGGCGCGCCGGAGTCGTCATGACGGGCGGCGACGGCGACCCCCGAACCGGTGACCAGCAGGGCGACCGTGGTGACCGCCAGGATCCGGTGCCGGCGACGACGCCGCCGGGCCCGTGTCGCGACCTGCTCGAAGTGCGGCTTGAAGGCGGCCTCGGCGGCGGCGCTCAGGCCGGTGAAGTCCAGCTCAGGCATGGTGGGCCTCCCGCCGCGGTCGGGCCGGGGCCGGTCGGGCCGGGTCGTCGTCGCCGAGGTGGTCGGCGAGGGCACGGCGGGCCCGGACCAGGCGGGTCTTCACCGCCTCCACGGAGCAACCCAGCGCGGTGGCCACCTCGGTCACCGGCAGGTCCGCGAGGTGGTGCAGCACGACGGTCTCCCGGGCCTGCCGGGGCAGCCGCTGCAACGCCGCCACCAGGGCGACGTGGTCCGGGGTGAGGTCCGGCGCGCTGGGCCGCGCCGGGTCCAGCCGCCCGGAGCGGACCAGGCCGTGCAGCAGCACCCGGCGCCGGTGCCGGGACCGGGCGACGTTCAGCGCCACCGTGCGCAGCCAGGCCTCCGGGTTGGTCACCTCTCGGAAGCGGGCCGGTCGGGCCAGCGCCCGGACGAACGCCTCCTGCACGACGTCCTGCGCCTCCGCGTAGTCGCCGGTCATCGCGTACATCTGGGCCACCAGCCGGGCCGCCGAGGCGGCGTACACCTGTCTGACGTGTTGCTGTGGGTCCACATCGTCCCCTCCCGGGTCGGTCGCTTCGTTTCCTACGACCGGCGAGCGGGCGGTGCGGTGACATCGTCGTCGGCGCGGCGACGGCCGCCGGGCCGGCGGGTCGAGGTGGGGCGGCCGACGTGCGGTGACGGTCAGGCGTCCGGGCGGTCCCGGTCGTCGGTCGCCATGATCTCGTCGAACTCCGCCGGGGTGATCTCGCCGGTGCGCAGCCGGCGGGCGTTCGCGGCGAACCGGGCGATCGCGGCGCCCCGCGGGTCGGGCGGGGTCAGCAGGCCGGTGTCGGCGGCGAGCGCGGTCGCCGCGCCGGCCACCTGGCGGGGGTCGTCGGGCTCGCCGTGCAGTTCGCGCAGCGCGGCGGCGAGCCGGGCGTCCTGCGCGTCGCCGGCGCCCCACCAGCGCCGGGCCAACTCGACCGTGCGGCCCAGGCTGTCGTCGCCCACCCGCTCGGCCCGCAGCAGGGCCCGCATCATGCTGAGAAAGGTGACGGTGACGGCGTCGGAGTCATCGGCGATCATGCGTCGCACCCTAGCGACCGGCTGCGACAAAACCGGTGGGGCACCCGACCGCCGGGGGCATGATCGGGGCATGGAGCGACGACCGGCCCGCGGGCACCGGAACATCCCGCACACCGCCGACGTCCGCATCGAGGCGTGGGCGCCGGACCGGGAGGGCTGCGTGGCCGAGGCGGTCACCGCCCTGGTGGACACCTTCGTGGACACCACCGGGGCCGCCGCCGACGGGGAGACCGACTTCCGGGTGCCGCCGGGCGCCGACGCGGACCTGCTGGTCGGCGTCCTCGACGAGGTCATCTTCCGGATGGAGACGGCGGGCGAGCTGCCCCTGGAGACCGAGGTGCGGGCGGCCGGCGACGGCGGCCTGGCGGTGCGCTGGCGGACCACCGGCACCGACGCGGTGGAGCTGGTCGGTGCGGTCCCCAAGGCGGTGTCCCTGCACGAGCTGTGCTTCGCCGCGGAATCCGCCGGCTGGCGCTGCGCGGTGACGCTGGACGTCTGAGCGGGGCTCAGCCCTTCACCACGCCGAGCGGGACCAGCCGGGCCACCTTCCGGCACAGGCCGGCGCCCTCGGCCGCCGCCACCACGGCGGCCACGTCCTTGTACGCGGCCGGCATCTCCTCGGCCAGCCCGCGCCGGCTGGCACCCCGCACCGCGATGTCCTGTGCCTCCAGCTCGCGGCGCGGGTCGTGCCCGCGTACCGCCTTGGTGGCCTGCTTGCGGCTCTGCACCCGGCCGGCGCCGTGGCAGGTGGACGCCCAGGCCGGCGAGCCGGGCACGCCGGTGAGCACGTAGGAGCCGGTGCCCATGGAGCCGGGGATGAGCACCGGCTGTCCGACCGGGCGCAGGTCGTCGGGCAGGTCGGGGTGCCCCGGCGGGAGGGCCCGGGTGGCCCCCTTGCGGTGCACGCAGAGCGGGCGGGGCGCCCCGTCCACCTCGTGCGTCTCGATCTTGGCGAGGTTGTGCGAGATGTCGTACACCAGGTCGAGGTCGCAGCCGGTGACCCGGGCGAAGACCTGCCGGGCGGCGTGGGCGAGCAGCTGCCGGTTGGCCCGGGCGTAGTTGGCCGCGGCGGCCATCGCCCCCAGGTAGGCCCGGCCCTCGTGGGAGGAGACCGGCGCGCAGGCGAGCTGCCGGTCGGGGACGTGGATGCCGTATCCGGGCATCACCTTCTCCATGCCCCGGACGTAGTCCGTGCAGATCTGGTGGCCCAGCCCCCGCGAACCGCAGTGGATCATGACGCAGACCTGGCCGGCGCGGAGCCCGAAGGCGCCCGCCACGGCCTCGTCGTAGACCTCCTCCACCGCCTGCACCTCAAGGAAGTGGTTGCCGGAGCCGAGGCTGCCGACCTGGCGGGCGCCCCGCTCCACCGCCCGCTCGCTCACCTGGGCGGGGTTCGCGTCGGCCACCGCGCCGTAGTCCTCGCAGCGGTCCAGGTCCCGTTGGACGCCGAAGCCGCGCTCGACGGCGTACCGGGAGCCGCCGCGGAGCACCGCGTCGAGTTCGGTCCCGTCGGTCAGGTGCCACACGGCGCCCTTGCCCATGCCACGCGGGGTGGACTCGCTCAGGCCGTCCATCACGGCGTCCAGCCGGGGGCGCAGCGCCGCCCGGTCCAGGTCGGCGGTGAGCAGCCGAACCCCGCAGGAGATGTCGAAGCCGACCCCGCCGGGCGAGACCACTCCCCCGTCCTCGACGTCGGTGGCGGCGACCCCGCCGATCGGGAAGCCGTAGCCCCAGTGCACGTCCGGCATGGCGTAGGAGGCGCCGACGATGCCGGGCAGGGTGGCCACGTTCGCCACCTGCTCCAGCGACTTGTCCGCCCCGGCGTCGGGCAGCAGCGCGCGGGACGCGAAGACCACCCCCGGCACCCGCATCGGGTCGTGCCGGTCGATCCGGAACCGGTACGGCGACTCCTCGACCAGGTCCATGCCCGCCCGGCTACCCCGGGCCGGAGCGGTTACACCCGGTCTGGTTCTCCCTCGCCCGATCCGGGTAGTGCGGCAGCATGCCCCTGCGATATGAGGACTACGACCGGATCGCGGTCGTCACCGGCGCGGACTCCGGCATCGGCAAGGCGTGTGCCGTGACGCTCGGCGAGGCCGGTTTCGACATCGGCATCACCTGGTACGGCGACCGGGACGGCGCCGAACGCACCGCCGCCGAGGTACGGGCCACCGGCCGCCGCTGCGAGGTGGCCGAGCAGGACCTGACCCGGCTGCCCGGGGCGGCCGCGGTCGTCGACGAGCTGGCCGACCGGCTCGGCGGGCTCGGTGTGCTGGTCAACAACGCCGGTACCGGGCTGGCCACACCCTTCGTCGAGGTGGCCTGGGAGCAGTGGCGGGAGGTGCTCGCCGTGGACCTGGACGGGCCGTTCCTCTGCTCCCAGCGGGCGGCCCGGCGGATGCGGGCGGCCGGCCGGGGCGGCCGGATCATCAGCATCACCAGCGTGCACGAGCACGCCCCGCGGGTCGGGTCGTCGGCGTACTGCGCGGCGAAGGGCGGGCTGGGGCTGCTCACCAAGGTGATGGCGCAGGAGTTGGCGGCGGACGGGATCACCGTCAACGCGGTCGCGCCCGGTGAGATCGCCACCCCGATGACCGGACAGGAGGACGTGGACCCGTTCACCCAGGAACGTCCGGGGGTGCCGGTGGGGCGGCCCGGGGACGCCCGGGACGTGGCGGCGGTCGTTGCCTTGCTCGCCTCGCCCGCCGCCGCTTACGTCACCGGGGCGTCCTGGCCGGTGGACGGGGGGATGTTGATGATGGGTCCGCAGGCGTCGTCGTTGCCTGACGATTCGTGGCGGTCGGTGTGAGGGGTGGGGCCGACCGTGCCCGGCTCCGGGCGGTCAGGCTTGATCCCTGCGCCGGGCACGGTCGGCCCCACCCCGTCGTGGTCCTCCTGCGCGCGTCGGCGGCGGGTCAGCCCGGCACCGCCTCCCTGGTTTCTGACAGTGCTCCCCTCTCGGGGTAGTGGCAGGCCGTCGCCTGGTTGCCGCCGTCCCGGGGGACCAGGGCGGGTTCTTCGGTGGCGCAGCGTTCCTGGGCCTTCCAGCAGCGGGTGCGGAAGCGGCAGCCCGACGGTG
>NZ_MUYZ01000337.1:0-7010 GCF_003013775.1 Micromonospora sp. MH33 | reverse complement strand
CGCGTCGGCGCGGCTCGCCGCCAGGGTGGCCAGCACGGCCAGCCCGAGCGCCCCGCCGACCTGCTGGGTGGTGTTGGCCAGCCCGGAGGCGAGTCCGGCGTCGGCGGGCTCCGCGCCGGCCATGGCCAGGGTGGTGACCGCCGGCAGGGTGAGCCCGCCCGCGGCGCCGAAGACCAGCAGCGCCGGCAGCACGTCGGCGGCGTAGCCGGCGTCCACCGGGAGGCGGGCCAGCAGCAGGAACCCGGCCACGGCGAGGGCCAGCCCGCCGACCAGCACGGTCCGGGCGCCGAACCGGGCCATCAGCCGCCCGGCCAGCCCCAGCGAGACGGCCGCGATCACCAGCGGGGTGGGCAGGAAGGCGAAGCCGGTGGCGGCCGGGTCCAGCCCCAGCACGGTTTGCAGGTGCAGGGCGAGCAGGAACTGGAAGCCGAAGTAGGCGGCCACCATGAGGAACTGGGTGGCGTTGGCGGCGACCAGGCCGGGCGCGCGCAGCACCCGGGGCGGCAGCAGCGGGGTGGCGGCGCGCCGCTGCCGGGCGGCGAAGCCGGCGAGCAGGGCCACGGCGAGCGCCCCCGCGCCGAGGGTGCGCGGCGAGGTCCAGCCGTGCTCGCCCGCGCCGACGATGGCCAGCACGGCGGCCATCAGCCCGGCCGTGGCCAGCACCGCGCCGAGCAGGTCCAGCCCGGCCCGCAGCCCCGCGCCGCGGTCCGGCGCGATCAGCCGTACGGCGCCGGCCACGATCGCCACGCCGATCGGCAGGTTGATGAGGAAGATCGACCGCCAGCCGGCCAGGTCGGTGAGAAGGCCCCCGACCAGCATGCCGAGCGAGGCGCCGGCCGCGCCGGTGAAGCTGAAGACGGCGATGGCCCGGGCCCGCTCGGCCGGCTCCGGGAAGATCCGGACGATCATGCCGAGGCTGACCGCGGTGGTGAGCGCGCCCCCGACGCCCTGCGCGAACCGGGCGGCGACCAGGGTGCCCGGCCCGGCGGCGACCGAGCAGAGCAGCGAGGCGAGGGTGAACAGGGCGACCCCGGCCAGGAAGACCTGCCGCCGGCCGAGCAGGTCGCCGAGTCGGCCGGCCAGCAGGAGCAGCCCGCCGAAGGCGACCAGGTAGGCGTTCACCACCCAGGCCAGTCCGGCCGCCGGGAAGCCGAGGTCGGCCTGGACGGCGGGCAGCGCCACGGCGACGATGCTGCCGTCCAGGATGATCATCAGGCTGCCGGCGCAGAGCACGAGCAGCGCGGGCCAGCGGTTGGTCCCCGTCATGGGAATGCCTCCTTGGTGCACGGTTTGTTACTGAGGACATCGTCTGTGACCATGAGGCCGAGCGGAAGGAGGCACTTTGATGTCCCAGGGGAACAGGTGTGTGTCCATCCAGGCCGACCAGGCGCGGGCCTGCACCGTGCGGGAGGCGCTGGACCGGGTCGGCGGGAAGTGGAGCATCGGCATCCTGATCGCCGCGTCCCAGGGCCCGATCCGCTTCACCGAACTGGAGCGCCAGGTGGAGGGGATCAGCCGCCGGATGCTCACGCTGACCCTGCGCAACCTGGAGCGGGACGGCCTGCTGCACCGGCACGTCCACCCCACCGTGCCGCCCCGGGTCGAGTACACCGCCACCCCGATGGCCCAGGAGCTCTACGAGTCGCTGGTGGCGCTCACCCGGTGGGCGGAACGGCACCGCGAGGGGATCAGCGCGGCGCGGGCGGCGTACGACCGGCAGCACGGCGCACCGGTCGGCTGAGCGCTGTGGCGAAGGCCACGCAAACCGTCTGACCGATCGGTCAGGTGCTGACCGATCGGTCAGGCATGCTGGAGGGCATGGCCCGAGCGGTACCGGAGACCCACGGCGAGATCCTCGCGGCGGCGGCGCGACGCTTCGCCGTCACCGGCTACAAGGGCACCTCGCTCCAGGACATCGCCCGCGCCGTGGGCTGTTCGAAGGCGACCGTGCTCTACCACTTCGCCAACAAGGAAGCCCTGCTCTGCGAGCTGATGGCGCCCGCCATCGCGGTGCTGGAGGCGCTCGACGCCCGGATCGCCGGCGCCACCGGCGGGGCCGCGCAGGAGATCGCCGGCGAGGGCTTCGTCGACCTGGCGGTGCGCTTCCGGCGGGAGATCGCGCTGCTCCGGGGCGAGTTCCCCGACCTGCTCCAGCAGCCCGCGTTCGCGCACATCCAGCAGATCTCCGAACGGCTCATCGCGGCGTTCGCGGGTCACTCCGACCGGCCCTCCGCGCGGATCGCCGCGCTGGTGGTGCTCGCCGGCATCGCCGAGACGTGCGCCGAGTTCATCGACATCCCCGACGACGAATTGCGGCCCGCCCTGCTGGCCGTGGTCCGGCGGGCCCTCGAACCCGTCACCTGATCCCCGTTCCGACCCCGAGGACAAGGAAACCTGATGGCGACCCTGCTGTACCGGCTCGGCCGGGCATCGTTGCGCCGCCGGCGGCTCGTCGCCGTCGTGTGGCTCGTCGTACTCGTCGGCCTCGGCCTCGCCGCGGCCACCCTGAAGGGCCCGACGGCGAGCAACTTCACCATGCCGGGCACCGAGTCCCAGAAGGCCCTCGACCTGCTCGCCGACCGGTTCCCGGCGGCCAGCGGCGCCACCGGCACCATCGCCGTCAAGGCGCCCCAGGCCGGCCAGCTCACCACCCCGGCCGGGCAGGCCGTGGTCAAGCAGGTCACCCAGGAGGCGGCCACGCTGCCCGGGGTGGTCGGCGCGGTCGACCCGTACCAGGCGCAGGCGCTCACCCCCGACGGCCGGTACGCGCTGATCCAGGTGCAGTTCCAGGGCCGGGCCGACGACGTGACCGACGCCCAGCGCGACGCGTACGAGAAGGTCGGCGCGCAGGCCGAGGTGCAGGGCTGGCAGATCGCCCCCGGTGGTGAGGTGCTGAACGCCGAGCCGGAGGTCGGCTCCACCGAGGCGCTCGGTGTGCTGGTCGCCGCGATCGTCCTGATCGTCACCTTCGGCTCGCTGGTCGCGGCCGGGATGACCATGCTGAACGCGCTGATCGGTGTCGGCGTCGGGATGGCCGGCCTGTACGCGCTCAGCGGCGCGGTCGAACTGACCAGCACGGCGCCCATCCTGGCCCTGATGCTCGGCCTGGCGGTCGGCATCGACTACTCGCTCTTCATCACCTCCCGGCACCGGCAGAACCTGCTCGACGGCCTCTCCCCCGAGGAGGCGGTCGGCCGCGCGGTCGGCACCGCCGGCTCCGCCGTGGTCTTCGCCGGCGCCGCCGTGGTGGTCGCGCTCGCCGGCCTGGCCGTGGTGGGCATCCCCTTCCTCACCGTGATGGGCCTGGCCGCCGCCGGCACCGTCACCGTGGCCGTGCTGGTCGCCATCACGCTGGCCCCGGCCCTGCTCGGCTTCGCCGGCCGCAAGGCGCTCCCCCGCAAGCTGCGCGGGCGGGACGCCGTGACGTCCCCGGCCACCGGCTCGGAGGACCGGTCCGGCTTCGGCTTCCGCTGGGCGCACTGGGTGACCCGGCTGCGCATCCCGGTCATCCTGGTCGGCCTGCTCGGCCTCGGCCTGCTGGCCGTACCCGCCCAGGACATGCGGCTGGCGCTGCCGGACGCCGCCGCCGCGGCCGAGGGCACCCCGGCCCGGGTCAGCAACGACCTGATCCGGGAGGGCTTCGGTCCCGGCTTCACCGGCCGGCTCGCGGTGGTCGTCACCGCCGACTCGCCGCAGGCCACCCAGGCCGCGCTGCCGCAGGTCACCGCACTGATCCAGAGGACGGACGGAGTGCTGGCGGTGGCCCCGCCGCAGCTCGACCAGACCGGCCGCACCGCGCTGCTCGGGGTGATCCCGAAGACCGGGCCGACCGACGCGGCCACCGAGACGCTGGTACACGACATCCGCGCGCACGTCGGCGGCATCCAGAACGCCGACGTGCTGCTGACCGGCGTCACGGCGATCGGCATCGACGTGTCGGAGAAGCTCTCCGACGCGCTCCCGGTCTACCTGCTGCTGGTGGTGGGCCTGTCGGTGCTGCTGCTGATGCTGGTGTTCCGGTCGGTCCTGGTGCCGGTGAAGGCGGCGCTGGGCTTCCTGCTCACCGTGGCGGCCACCTTCGGCATCACGGTCGCCGTCTTCCAGCAGGGACACCTGGCCGACCTGGTCGGGTTGGACACCCCGGGCCCGCTGGTCAGCTTCCTGCCGATCCTGCTCATCGGCATCCTGTTCGGCCTGGCCATGGACTACGAGGTCTTCCTGGTCTCCCGGATGCGCGAGGACTTCGTGCACGGCGACACGGCCCGGCAGGCGACCATCAACGGCATGGGCCACGGCGCCCGGGTGGTCACCGCCGCCGCGCTGATCATGATCTCGGTGTTCGGTGGCTTCGTCTTCCTGGACGACCCGGTCATCAAGTCGATGGGTTTCGCGCTCGCGATCGGTGTCGCCATCGACGCGTTCGTGGTCCGGATGACCATCGTCCCGGCGGTGCTGTCGCTGCTCGACAACGCCGCCTGGTGGCTGCCGCGCTGGCTCGGCAAGGTCCTGCCCAACGTGGACGTCGAGGGCGAGGGCCTGCGCGCCCACCTCGCCGAGCGCGAGCCCGCCCAGGTGTGACCGGGGACCTGCCCGGCCGGTCAGACGCCGGCCGGGTAGGTCTCCATCTCGCCCGGGGTGGGCAGCGCCGGCAGCGGGTGCAGCGCGGTCGCCTCGTCGCACCAGACGAACGCGTCGTAGCGCTCGCCCAGCCGGGTCGGCACGTAGTTGCCCCAGGACTCGAAGCTCGGGTCGTAGACCACCCCGATGGCCCGGTGGTCGGTCGCCTCGGTCACCCACTCCGGCTGGTCCTCGCCGCCGAAGACCAGCACCGCCCGTTCCGGCATCAGCTCGTGCAGCCGCCGCTCGACCGAGCCCTCCCGGGCCGGCGGCACCACCATGGCCTCGGCCGGCGAGCCCCAGCGCGGCGCGGCGACCACCGTGCCCCGGTAGCTGCCGAAGCCGACCAGCACCACCGCGTCCCGGCCGTGCCGTTCCCGGCCGAGCTGGCCGATGTTCACCAGCCCGTCCGCCGCCATGTCGGTGGCGCGGGCGTCGCCCACGTGGGTGTTGTGCGCCCAGACGACGCCGCGCGCCCGCGGGCCGTAGCGGTCGAGCAGCCGGTCCAGCGTGTCGGCCATGTGGATGTCGCGGATGTTCCAGGACTCCGGGCCGCCGCCCACCATGGCCCGGTAGTAGCGCTCCGCGCCGGCCACCACCTCCGCGTTCTGCCACGCCGAGAAGCGGTCCGAGCCGTCCGCGGCGGCCTGTTCCCGGGTACGCGCCAGCAGCCGGACCACCTCCTCCTCGCAGCGGGCCGAGACGAAGCGGCTGGCCGTCCCGTAGTCCTCGACCCGCTTGCCGTACGGCTCGAAGCAGCGGTACGCCTCCTGCGCCGCCTCCAGCGAGGCCGGGTCCTCCTCGCCCAGGTAGTCGAAGATGGCCTGCATCGACTCCCAGAGGCTGTAGACGTCCAGCCCGTGGAAGCCGGCCCGCGCCCCCTCGGGGCGTTCCAGGTTCCACGCCCGCAGCCAGCGGCAGAACCGGGCCACCTCGGCGTTGGCCCACATCCAGGTCGGCCAGCGCTCGAAGCGTTCCAGCGCGGTCTGCGGATCGGCCAGCCCGCCCGGGGCGCCCACCACCGAGCAGTTCACCCGGTCGCAGTCCGGCCAGTCCCCCTCCACCGCGACGAAGTCGAAGCCCTGTTCGGCGATGAGCCGCCGGGTCAGTTGCTCGCGCAGCCGGTAGTAGTCGTAGCTGCCGTGCGTCGCCTCGCCGATCATGACGATCCGCGCGTCCCGGACGCGTTCCAGCAGCGGGTCGAAGTCGCTCGGCGCGCCGAGCCGCTGTACCAGCATGCCAGCGGCTACCCGGGACCCGTCCGGGCAAACGGCCGCGCCGGCGGGCATGGTGCCCGGCACAGCGGGTAGCCCGCCGGCATGACCGTCACCGGGGTGCAGTTGCAGGAGTTCCTGGCCGGGCTCGACTACCCGGTCTCCCGTGCGGACCTGGTCCGCTGGGGACAGGAGAACGGCGCCAGCACCGAGATGCTGCAGATGCTCAAGGCGTTGCCGGCGGAGGAGTTCAACACCCCCGCCGAGCTGGGCGAGGCGCTCAACACCCTGGTCTGAGCCCGGCTACCGCCCGGCGGCTCCGGGGTCCACGGCGTGCAGCAACCGGAACAGCACCAGCCACTGCTCGGGCCAGACCAGCCCGACCGGGGTGTCCGGGGCGAGCCGGGCGGCCCGCAACGCCCCGTCGACACGCCGGCGCGGGTACCCGGTGCGCAGCGAGGCGGCCAGCGACCCGCCGACGCCGCCGAAGCCCAGCTCCACCATCCGCCGGTACGCGGGCAGCGCCGTCCGGGGCAGCAGCGGCTCGGGGCGGCGGTCCAGCCGGAGGATGCCGCCGTCGACCGCGGGCACCGGCCGGAACGCGCCCCGGGGCACCCGGCCGGCCAGCCGCCAGTGGTACTCGGGCCAGGTGAGCACGGTGAGCCGGCTCCACCGGCCGTGGTCGCCGGTGCGCTTGCGGGCGTAGTCGAGCTGGGTGAGGAGGGTCGCCGCGCGCAGGCCGGGCGCCGCGAGGCACCAGCGCACCACGGCGGCGGTCAGGGACCAGGGGATGTTGCCGACCACCGCGAACGGCTCGTCGGGCGGGACGGCGGCCAGGAAGTCGGCGGCCCGGACATCGACGTGCGGCAGGTCCGCGCAGGCCGCCGTCAGCTCCGGCAGCACGGCCGGGTCGACCTCGTACGCGACCAGCCGGCCGCACCCGGCGGCGAGCGGCCGGGTCAGCCGCCCGCGCCCGGCGCCCACCTCCAGCAGGAGGTCGTCCGGGCCGGGGCGGGAACGGACAGGCGCACGAAGAAACGGGGGCCTGTCCGAGCGGATCGGGACTCGGACGACCCTGGACGTCGGCGGGGACGCGGCACCGAGCCGCGGGCCCGCGTCGAGGCGGGCGGCGGCGAGCACGCGATGACGCGGTCCGCGGCGGCGCGGCCCTGCCCCCGC
>NZ_MUYZ01000336.1:0-7070 GCF_003013775.1 Micromonospora sp. MH33 | reverse complement strand
CGCTCGACGGCCTGGAGACCACCGGCGACACCGAGCCGATGGAGCAGCTCGCAGACTGGGACCCGAACGCGTAAAACCGCACTTGTGGCGGCTGCCGTTGAAGGTCTCCCGGACGCTGTGCGAGGTGCCGAGCGTGTCACTGCCGCCGACGGCGCTACTCCGGCGACGACGGCACGCTCGCCACCGCCGTTGGCCCAACACTGCGCCAACTGTTCCCACCGGCACCTGCGGCCAACACCGCACGGTAGCCGTCGAACGTTCGGTCGGCGAACCACTCGCTGACGCAGATCGCCTGGCCGTCATCGCGCACGCTGTCGGCCCGATCGGGCGTTCGCCCCACCGCACCTCGTCGACTGAGCATTGCGCCCGCTCGGCGGCAAATCAGTTCATCCGGGCGCCGGCGTTGGGCCGGCCAGCAACTGCGCTCAGAAGCCTCGGAAGACGCCGTCCGGGCCTGTCGACCGCGCGAACTCAAAGCGTCGGCAGAGTGGCGCGGTAGCGGCTGGTGGGCGCACGGTCGGCGGCAAATGCCTGAACATGATCATGAAGATGTCCGATTACGGCGAGTTCGGAGGCTTGGCCTTCTGCGGGTAAATCGTCTCGTGACGGGCCAGCATGGCGACGAACTCGCCGATCTTCCGCTCACGGGTCTGCGCCCGTTTGACGGCATTGACGCGGTAAATGAGAGCGAACCGGTTGGTTTTAGTGAGGACGTCGAACATGGCCTGAGCGGCGGGGTCGGCGGCGATGGCGGCGAGCAGGTCGGCCGGCACCTCGGCTTCCGAAGGTGGGGCGTAGGCGGCCGCCCACCGCCCGTCCGCCTTCGCGGCTTCCACCGCGGCGCGGCCTGGGGGCAGCATTCGCCCCTGCGCTTCCAGCCGGGCCACGTGGGCGACGTTGCGTTGTGACCAGGAACTGCGGGGCCTGCGAGGGGTAAACCGGATCCAGGAGGTTTCCTGATCCCGTTTACGGGCCTGCCCGTCGATCCAGCCGAAACACAGGGCCTCGTCGACCGCCTGCTGCCAGGTCAGCGTCGTGACTGTGCCGCCCTTCTTGGTCAGGGCGAGCCAGATCCCGGGCGACGTGGCGTGGTTGGCCGACAACCACGCGCGCAGCGCGTCGGCGTCCGCGACGATCAACTCATCCAGTTCGGCGCTCCCCATGACGGCAGGCTATCGCTACGTCGTTGCCGCAGCATCTGCCTTTGGGCCAGCGCTATCTTCGCCCACAGGTGAGATGCGCCGAGGCATCCGTAATCGCGGCCCGAGACGCGCCGAACGCCGACCCTCGCGAAGGGGCTCGTCCTGTCTGGCCTCGTCGTCAGACGCTCCCGCCGGAGCGTTGTGCCGATGAGTTCATTGCGCACTTCCCGGTACAACCGTGCTGGCTGCAGCAGTTTCTCCGCCGCGTACCGTGACGCCCGATCGGCGGCAGACCGCACACCCGACCTTGGCCAACCGGTGCCGCGAGACGTGCGATTAGGGTCTACGCATGGGGGGATGACATCGTTCTGCGGCTCGACCGCGCAACGGCCGAAGATCTGTACGTCGCGCTGTACGAGGCCGGAGAGCACATCGCGGCTGGCGCAGCCATCACTCCGCCCACCGCCGAGGAGGTCGAGCGCCTGGGCACTCCTCTGCGGGACCTGGGCCACACCCTTGGCCGTCGTTGCTCTCCGTACTGCGACCACCTCTAGTTCGTACGGGGTCGCGCGTGTTCAGCGGCAGAAGCGGATGCGGCATGACCCCGATCTGCTGATGGATGTACGGCACGATGAACGTTGCGCTCGCCGGTTCTTCCTCTGCTTAGATCGTTCTGACGATCGAGGAAAGGAACGGTACGCCGTGATGCCGGAGCTTCGGGAGCAGGAAGAACGCCTCCAGTTCGACCGCTTTGACCATGACGACGCCTGGGCCCTGGGAGCTCGCCTGGTCGGGTTGGCCAGAGAGCGCGGCCATGCTGTCACCGTCGACATCCGCCTCGGCGACCACCAACTCTTCCACTACGCACTGCCCGGCACCTCTGCCGACAACGACGACTGGATCGAACGCAAGATCCACGTTGTCCGCCGGTTCGGGCACAGCTCCTACCTCGTGGGCCAGACCTACCGCGACCGCGGCACCACCTTCGAGGAACAATCCCACCTCGACGTGGCCCTGTACGCCGCGCACGGCGGCTGCTTCCCGATCATCCTCAGGGGCACCGGCCCGGTCGGCACCGTCACCGTCTCAGGACTGCCCCAACTCGACGACCACCGCCTCGTCGTCGAGGCCCTCGAACTCTTCCTGGATTCCAAGAGCTCCGAGAAGGGGGCCGTCTCGTGAACGGCTCTTTCTCAACTTTTCGGCTGTCTCACTCTCGGCGGTGACGGAGGGCGAGGTCAGCCGAGCAGGATGCGGTGTCGTAGGAGCGGAAGCCGATACGCCTGGACATCTGACGCTTTCCCCAACCGGTCTTGGTGTTCACCCCTCCGATCGCCTCCACGCCACCGCAGCAACCCAGCAACCAGCGGCCACCGCCCGAGACTGCGCACGCCCACTGCTTGCCGTGCGTGACGCGGGGTCTGCGGCAGGTGTGCGCGCCGTAGGCTTCCGCTGTGCCGAGTCGCTTCTTCCGCCGTCGCTGGGATGAGTCACGAGGCGACGAGTTTGACGGTTGGGGACACTCCACCTGGTACTTCGAGGTCGGTGAGGATGGCTGGCCCGTTCGGCAGATTGAGGCGTACGACGACGGGCCGGTCCTCCGCTACGGGCCTGGACACGAGGACGACCAGTACGGAGGCCTGGGGCAGGCGAGCCTCAATGACCCGGACGAGGACTGGAACAGCTACACGATTGCGCGAGACGCGTTCGAGCGTGTCTGGGACTCGGCCGGCGAGTAGGACGTGAGTCTCTGCTGGCATCGGCGTCAACGACCGGACTACCACTTCCCGGCCATGAGCGTGCGGGGACGTCGCCGGGCATGATGTCGTCGTGTCGGACGCGGAGACGGTCACCGCCGCAGCGAAGCTTTCGGTGCGGCGATACGACGGGGTGGCCGTGCTGGCAGCCTGGCTCGGGGTGGCCTGGATCGAACTGGCCAACCTGCAGAACGCCTCCCTCCTACTGTTCGTGGTTCCGCCGTCCGAGCTCGCCGTGTGGCTCAGCGCCATCGCCCTGACAGTGCGACTGGCTTACCGCACCCCGGCCAGACGTGCGACGGCGCTCACCACCGCGGCGCTCCTACTGGTAACCTGCGCCTGGTTCACCAACTGGGGGCTGTTCCACCCCGCGTCGTACTGGATCACACACCGCTGGGCGTTCAACGCAGTGGCCGACGGGGTCCGGGAGGGGCGGATCGGCACGTCCCGCGGCTATTACGGCGAGTTCCTCCCCCTGCACCTTCGGGACCTGTCCACCAACGGCCGCGCGGCCGTCGTCGGCAGCCAGGACGGCAAGCCGGTGGTGTTCCTGCCCCAATGGGTCGGCATCCCCGACGACGCCGGCGGATACGTCTACCTCGACGCCGCACCCCGCCCCGACCTGCTCATCGACCTCTTCGGCGAACCCGCCCGGGTCGCCGGTGGGCAGCACCTCGGCGACGGCTGGTGGTATGTCCTCCCCGGGGATTGACAACACCCGACGCACGGACCGCAGCAGACCCCGAACGCGCAGCACGCGGCAGATCAGGATGTCTGCGGTGGTCGGCGGTGACGGCAAGGCCCAAAGTCGGGTCGGCACCTGCACTGCTGGCATGATCGTGGCCATGTGGTTGGAGACGCGGTGACGGCTACCTCAACTCCTGGAGTCGTGCCGGCACATGGTTCGCTGGCGATCTATCCCGGTACGTTCGATCCGTTCACCCCGGGGCACCGGGACGTTGTGGCCCGCGCCCGGGTGATGTTCGATCAGGTCATCGTGTTGCTGGCGGTTAACGCCGACAAGCAACCAACCGCCGAGGCCACTGTCAGGGCCGCACGCGTGCGCGATGCCATGCCGGCAGCCTGGGGCAATGTCGAGGTTGACACCTGGACCGGCCTGACCACCGCCTACTGCGTGCGCCGCGGCGCCACGGTCATCGTCCGCGGCGTACGTACGGCCGCGGACCTTCGCCAGGAGTACCAGCTCGCTGCGATGAACGCGCAACTCGGCATTCAGACCGTCTGGGTGCCGGCCCGTCCGCAGCTGGTCGCCACTTCGTCCACGGTCGCACGCGCATACCGTTCGGCACGGCGGGCCCGTCCCTCCCAGAACTCCGCAGAATGACCCCCAGGGGTAACTGGAACGGTGGCAAGATGCCGGTCCAGGCTTTTGCGGGCACGCTCGTAGCGCATGGTGGTTCGCGGGCGGCGATCTGCAAGTCGCGCAGGCTGACGCCGGGGTCGAGCATGGTGGTCACGAATGTGTGGCGCAGCATGTGGGGGTGAATCCTCGGCATTCGGATCCCCGCGCGGTCTGGGGCCAGGTGGTTGGGTCGGCGGGTGGCGGCGTGCCGGTCCATCCGCCCACCGTGTGTGCCGCGCAGGATCGGCCACTGGTGCGGTCGTCGACGGCCCGGACGATGGCCCTGGCGACCGCGGGTGGCAGCGGAACGAGGACGGCCGTGCCGCCCTTGCCGCGCACCCGTCAATCAGCCGTTGGGACGTGACTCGATCGCCTGCAGCGACCACCTGTTGCCGTCAGGATCGCCGAAGTAGACGAAGTTGCCCCATGGCTGCGCCTCGACCTCGCTGGCATCGACGCCGGCGTCGAGCAGTTGCCGGCGTACCGCCTCGGCGTCGGCGACCACAACCTGGATTTCCTGTGTGCCGGGAGTCTTGTCGGTGATGCCCTCGCCGATCACGATGGAGCAGGCCGAGCCGGGTGGCGTCAGTTGGACGAACCGCAGGCCCTCGTGCACCCCGTGATCGTGGTCGGCGTTGAAGCCCACCTTCTGGTAGAACGCCTTGGCCCGGTCGACATCGGTCACCGGAACCGGGATGAGTTCAATCTTCCAGTCCATCGTCCCACCGTAGGCCATCGTTACGGCCTTCGGGCTCACCGCACCATCCGCAGCATGAGAGTGCCCGGTGCCGACCCCTCGACCCAGCGAACCGGAGCAGCCGGGCGACGTCGCGCGAGGGAGCGAGGACTCAGCGGGCGGGCACCGGCTCGGACGACGGACGCCACTCTCGCCTGATCAGCCCGTAGACCCAGGAGTCAGAGACCTCGCCGTTCACGACGCAGTCTTCCCGCAACGTCCCTTCACGCACGAACCCGAGCTTCTCCAGCACGCGGGCAGATGCCACGTTGCGTGTATCGGTCTCAGCCTGGACGCGATTCAGGTCCAGCGTGTCGAATGCCCAGCGCAGCAGAGCGCGCGCCGCCTCCGTCGCGTAGCCGTGGCCCCACGCCGCAGCGTCGAAGCAGTAGCCCAGCGATGCACTGCGGTAGTCCGGATTCCACCGGTTCAGGCTGCACCAGCCGATGAACGCCCCGTCGGAGACACGATCCACGGCCAGCCGCGCCCCGGTGCCCCCCCTCCGCCATCTGCCGGCAATCCGTGATGAACCGCTCGGAGCGCACGCGGTCGCTCCACGGCGGCGCGTCCCAGTAGCGCAGCACGTAGGCGCTGCTGTGCAGCGCAAACAGGTCGTTCGCATCCCCGTCGTCGAAGGGACGCAGTCGAAGGCGAGTGGTGTGCAGCGTGGGGGTGGGCAGCGACATGCGCGTCATGTTCCCTCCGGTGATTGGTGGCCGATCAACCAGACATCCGGTGCCGGTCACTCGCAATGGGTTTCTCGGCGGGCGGGCGGAACGACGTCCTCGCTCATCGACAGATCCGGCCGTTCAGCGACCGGTGAGCCGGCGCCGTGATCGCGGCTATGAGCGGATGCGGTGAGTAGCGCGCCGCTGGCGAGCACCGCAAGGGCGCTGCTGTGTCAGAGGTTGCCGATGTAGACGACAACCGCGTCGGGCGGTGGTGCCGATCGCAGGATGGATGTCGGCTCGGCGTCGACGTACAGCCACGCATGGTGCGGTGTCCAGTTCAGGATGCCGCCGGTCTCGCGGTCGCCGGTATAGAGGCCACGTTTCGGCTCGAGTGGCCAACCGCGGCTGCGAAGGTGCTCGACGAGCCGGGTCACCGTCGTTGCCCGGCCGGCACCGTCGGCGGCCGTCACCACGAACTCGGCCGTGCAGTTGCCGCTGCTGCCGCCATCGGCGCATCTGTCGGCTGACACCAGGCGCAGCGACGCCGGTAATGGAAGGACCTCGTCGTCGCGGGCGGCGATACGCAGTGAACCATCGCCGTCGGTTTGGACCAGGCCGAGCCCGCAACCGCACAGAAGCACCATGCTGGCGAGCAGCGCCACAGAGACGACCCACCGCGCGTGGGCGGCTGGCGGAGTGTGTTCGATTCGGTGACGAGCCGAGCGAGCGTGCACGCTCCAGTCGATGACCAACGCGGCCAGGCACACACCGCCGATCAGCAACCAGACCACGAACCAGTCGAGCCACGGTGGGGCAATCAGGTTGTGAGGCCATTGCGAGACGGCGAACGTGGTGATCAGTGCAGCGATCCAACCGGCACCAAGCGTCACGCCGGTAGCACGGCCAGCACGGGTACCCCACGCCCACGAACCGACTATGGTCAGGCCGCAGATCGCCGCCACTACAGCGAGCAGCGGCGTACCTTGCCACAGCGGCAACGATCCCAACCCAGCACCGGCCACGCTCAGCCACCAGCGCCAACCGTTGCCCGACGTCATCTGCCAGAGTTCTCCTACCGCTGCGAAGTTGACGAGTAACGTTTCTCAGGCGCCCGCGACACCGACGGCAACTTACATGTAGGCCGGCGGCGAGCCGCGCGCGATGCGAGGGCGTGGGTGGCCACGCGGGGCGCCGAGTATGGGCTGTGCCGGATCTTTCGCAACGGGGCCTGGCACTACGAATTGCGCCCCGAAGCGATCGACGACGTCTGCTGCCCGAGAATGTATCCCGATCCCATCCAGGACCCGAGGATGCAGCAGTGACCGGCAGTAGACGAGGACAGGCGATGGCGCGGGTGGACACGGCGGAGAGCGGGCAGGGCGGCGCGGGCCGCGGGGATAC